>NZ_VPDK01000056.1:0-11211 GCF_013417725.1 Acinetobacter sp. YH12233 | reverse complement strand
GAAAGTTGGGTGTATTTCTTCATTGTGTGCTTTCCAATTGCGAGTTGAAAAAGTCTAATGATTCTATGAATACACCTAACTTTTTCAACTAACTACAAATGTGTTGCACTTGGGATTTGAATCTGCGAATTCTATATCTTAGAAAAAATTTTATTTTGTAAATATGCTTCCATGGACTTTAGACATCTACGCTTGAGAAACCGACTATTAACCCCAATCAATATAGATATAAATTCATCACTTTTCTGATGGACATAGTATACTGCATCTGCCTTGTTCACTCATCTTTTCAATTTATTTACGACACCATGAACAAATATTTTGCTCAAGTTTTTTCTCTTAAGTCCATATCCATACTTGCTTTATCTATTAGCCTTGTAGGGTGTGGCAATGGTTCTTGGTGGTCAAATGATGAACCCACTCTTGAAGTTGAACATATTCGCAAAGCCATTCCAGGTCGTGTCAGCCAGCGTGAATCTTGGGCACAAGATATTTATGACATCACTGACCAGCTCGGTATTCCACAAACCAAAGAGAATATCTGTTCAATCGTGGCAGTTGTCGATCAGGAATCTAACTTTAATGCAGACCCGGTAGTTCCTGGTCTTGGTGAGAAAGCCGTTAAAGAAGTTCAGGAACGTCTGGAAGAAAAATTTAAAGATAAACTTGGTGAAAGTATCGGTGGAACAGTTGCAGGATATTTCCAGGATGTACTGAAAAACCAGCCAAGTCCAGAAGACAATTATCTCAGTCAGATGCGCCGGGTCAAAACCGAACGTCAATTAGATGAACTTTATCGTGAAATCTTTGATTACATGGCCAAGCATTATCATGTAAGTGCACTGACAGGTGCAGCCAAACTATTTGGACAAAATATTGGCGAAAAAATGAATCCAATTACAACTTTGGGTTCCATGCAGGTTCATATCAGCTATGCCAAGGAATATAAACGTCAAGGGGGCAGTATTGCTGATTTGCGTAGTGACCTGTATAGCCAGTATGGTGGACTGTATTATGGGATTCATCGATTGATGATGTACCCTGCGGATTATGAAAAACCGATTTATCGTTTTGCTGATTATAACTCTGGGATGTATTCCAGCCGTAATGCAGCATTCCAGAGCATGTTAAATAGCTTAACCGATGCCGAATTGAGCCTGGATGGCGATTTACTACTATATACTAAAGATGGCGCGATTCGCTCACAAAAGAGTCAATCTGAACGAGAGCTCATCAGCGTTTTTGCAAAAAATAATTTTATTATTACTGAACGTCAGATTCGGGCGGATCTAAAAAAAGAAAAAGTTAAAGATTTTGAAGATACTATGACTTATCGTGGTATCAGTAAACTTTATCAAGAAAAAACCGGTAAAGAACCAATGTATGCAATGATGCCAGAAGTCGTGATCTCAGGCCCGAAATTGAGTCGTGAGTATAATACTAACTGGTTTGCCAGCCGTGTCGATGGTCGTTATCAAACATGCATGCGCCGCATCAAAAACATAAAACTCTAGCCTTATTTGATTTTGATGGAACCCTGTATCCTTATGACAGTTTTACAGGGTTCATTTTCTATGCTTTAAAGAAAAGGCAGATTTTAAAACGTGGCATTCGTATTCTGCCTTGGATTCAGGCTTACTATCTTAAGCTCTATCCTGCTCATGCAATGCGCCCAAAGCTGTATTACACCATGTTCAAAAATAGTCATGCGCATGAAATTCAGCAGCTTGCCGAAGAATATGCACAGCAGCTTGTTTTAAGATTAAATCCCAAGCTATTAAAGCAACTCAAACAACACCAGCAACTCGGGCATCAAGTCGTTCTCGTTTCAGCCTCGTTAGATTTATATTTAAAACCGGTTTGTACTTATTTAGGCATTGACCTGATTTGTAGTGAAGTAGAAATTCTGACAGGAAAAATGGCAGGTTTATACAACACACCTGATTGTAGTAAGGATCAGAAGAAAAGTAGAATCTTGGAAAAATATAATTTAGAAGATTATGCTGAAATTTATGCTTATGGAAATAGTGAGGAAGATGAGGCAATGTTAAGCCTTGCACAGTATGCTTATCTGGAAGGACGAGATAAAGTACTTCCACTACTTGAAATGAATTTATCCGAGTCTGAGCTTAAAATAATTAATTAAACTGAGAATAATAAAAAACCGCTATAAATAGCGGTTTTTTATTGAAATCTATCTTACTTCTTAAACGGAAACGCATATTTCACGATACGTTTAATCACGCTGCCATACTGTTTTACCAGACTGGCATTATTATAGTTTAAGCCGTATTTTTTACATACCGCTTCTACTTTTGGTGCCATTTGACGATAACGGCGTGCAGGCACATCTGGATATAAGTGATGTTCAATCTGATGGCTTAAATGTCCAGTCAAAATATGAAACGCTTCAGAACCAGTCAAGTTTGAAGAACCACGAATCTGACGCATATACCAGTGACCACGGCTTTCATTTTCCATGACAGCTTTTGGGAACACTTCTACATCTTTGGTAAAGTGACCACAGAAAATAATACTGAAAGTCCAGATATTACGAAGGCCATTTGCCACCAGGTTACCTGTCAATACCGGTAATGCTGCAGGACCTGCAATCAACGGGAAGAATACATAATCTTTGAATAATTGCTTGCCAATTTTACGCTGCATTGGCTTCCATTCTTCAAGGGTTTGCTCTTTGGTTTTACGGCCTTTGAAGTATTTACCCAATTCAAGGTTTTGAATGGCCACGCCCCACTGGAATAACAAGCAAAATGGAATACTGTAAATTGGCTGTAATAAATAGCCTGGTTTCCAGCGTTGCTCAGGGAACAAACGTAATAAGCCATAACCAATATCATCATCCATACCTTTAATATTGGTATAGGTATGATGCTTGAAGTTATGGGTTTGACGCCAGTTGTCTGAAGTTCCGACAATATCCCACTCGTAGGTTTGACCATTGAGCTTCGGATCATTCATCCAGTCATATTGACCGTGCATGACATTATGACCCAATTCCATATTTTCCATGATTTTGGCAAAGCCTAATAAGCCTGTACCTAGTAACCATGCTGGCGGGAACCAGCCTGCGAATAATAAGGCACGACCTGCAATCGATGAATAACGGATGCTCGAATATACGCGACGGATATATTTGGCATCTTTTTCACCTAAATCATCCAGCACTTCCTGTTTGATGGCATCAAGCTCACGTGCAAGTTCATCTAGCTCAGACTGGGTCAGTTCACGGTTTTTAGGATTTTTAAAATACTGTAATTTTACTGGCATATTCATAGGATAAAACTCGCTTATAAGTCGATGACAAGGTCAGTCTGCGCTGAGTTAACACAAATTTTTAAAAGATTACCCGGCTCGGTATTTTGTGCGCCATTGACCAGATTCTTGGTTGAACCTTCCGCTTTATTACAGGCACATTTATTACAGATGCCCATACGACAGCCATGGGTCGGTCGGATATTCTGCTGTTCCAGACTCACCAGAATCGACTGGCCTTTAGGAATCGTGACGATTTTTTTCGATTGAGTCAGGGTTACATTGACAAAACCGGTATCAGCTTCATCATTCAGACTCATGCTGAACGCTTCACTTTTGAACAGTTTCGCTGAAGCAAACAGTCGTTCTGCAGTCGCAACAAAACCTGATGGTCCACATGCATAGACTGTACTTTGTTCCAATGCTTGCAATTGGTCTAGATAAGATTCATCAAGACGCGGCGCAGCCGGTTGTTCCTGAGTTGCAAATACCTGATAAGAAAAGTTTGAAAACTTTTGTGCCAGCTCTTCAAAACGCGCAATGAAAGCAGCATCCTGGTTTTTCTTAACCCAGTACCATAAAGTTACTGGTGCAACCAGTTCAGCTTTATCTTTTAAAGCTTCCAGCATACTCAGCATTGGGGTGATACCACTACCCGCAGCAAGCAAAAGCAATGGGCTGTCCTGTTCTGGCAAAGTCATGTCACCGAAAGGCTGACCGAATTCAATGATATCGCCGACTTCAGCCTGTTCAGCAAACCAGGTAGTAACTTTACCCGCATTCACTTTTTTAACCGTCAATAAAATATGCTGCTGATCAATACGGGTCAGACTATAGCTACGTTCATAACGAATGCCGTTCACCACCACAAATACAGGATGATGCTGGCCCGCCTGACCGAACTGGAATAAATGATTGACACGAATCGTCAGGCTCAGCATATCCTGCGCAGCATGTTCTTTGCGCACAATCTTGCCTAAGGGCTGATTCATTGACCATAAAGGATTTAATTTCTGCATCCAGAAATTAATCGCATATGGATCAATCACACTCTCTTTCAGCGTATTTAATGGCGTTTTAAGCTTTTCGAGTACAGGCATCGTTTTAGACATCACCTTGGATTTTTAATTATTATACACTTGTATATATATTTGTATATACATTTGTATTGTTTCTAATCATTTCACAAGCTGGACTGCCTTCGTTATAATGTGTTAATGCCTTTTACTAATCACCTCATGAATGAGCCTTCAATGAAAATAAGCAGTGACGCGTCTTTACCATCGAAAAGCATTGATGAGCCCATTATTGTCCGTAGTGTGGGCCGTAAAGCGACCATTACCAAGGAAGAACTGTTCCAGGCTGCTTTAAACCTGATCGGACCACAAAAAAGTATTTCATCTTTAAGCTTGCGTGAAGTTGCTCGTGAGGCTGGAATTGCTCCGAACAGTTTTTATCGTCATTTTAAAGATATCGATGAACTGGCGATTGAGCTGATTGATCGTGCCGGGATTGTGCTGCGTCAGATTCTCAATGAATCTCGTCTAAAAGCATCGAAACAGAACAGTATTATTCGTAGTTCTGTTGAAGTCTTTATTGCTCAGCTGGATGCTGATGAAGGCAATTTAAGCCTGTTATTACGTGAAGGCTATACTGGTTCAAAATCTTATAAACAGGCAGTCGAACGCCAATTGAATTATTTCCAGCAGGAGCTTCAGGAAGACCTGATCCGTCTGGAACGACTAAATAATAAAAAATTATTTCATCCCGAGATTGCGGCCAGAGCGATTACCCAACTGGTATTTAATATGGGTGCCAATGTGATCGATATGGCACCTGAAGACCGTAAGGAAATTGCGGAACAGACCATGATCATGATTCGCATGATTCTGGAAGGTGCCCGTCATCTGGATCAATCTCAGATCCGTTAAGCCAGCTGAAAAAAAAGACTCTTAGTGAGTCTTTTTTATTACCAAGATTAAAGCTTATTCAATCTGGCTTTAACATGGTTTGCCGTCATTTCCGGATGCTCTAGTGGAAACATATGTCCGCCCTGCACCACCGAATAATGAATTTGGTAAACCTTATGCATGCCTTGTGGTAAACCTTGCTGATAAAACTGGCTGCGCTCTGCTGTGATTAAATGTATCGGAACCTGGGGTGGTTTTCTTGGTGTACGCCACCACCAAGCCGGTACAGTCCGGAAAATTTCTGCCTCAATCTGTTTGGGAATGGCTAAAGTTACCCCTCCACGCTCTTGATCAGGCACAATCCCGCTTTCGATATAATCCTGAAAACATTGCTCATCAAAATGCTTAAACAGACGATTCGATCTCAGCGCTTCAACGGCGTCCTGTTTAGATGGCCAGTAATCTTTACGTTTTAGGGTAATACCTGCCGGAGTGAAACGGTCAATACTTTTTAAGTTGAGCTTTTTCACGACTTCAAACAGTGCACTGTTTTTACCAATCACGAAAGGTGGATCCATGATCACCAGTTTGGAAAATAAATCCGGACGTTGATAGGCTGCCATTAAAGTTATCAAACCACCAAATGAATGTCCCAGCCCAATCACCTTTTGATCCGGAGATTGCTGCTGGATATCCTGTATCACTTCATTTACTAGATAACGCCAGTCTTTGGTAATTGGATAGGCTGGATTCATCCCGATCAGCGGAATTGCCTTGACCTGATATTCATCCTGAAAATAATTTAAAAACTTGCGATAGCTTGCCGATGGAATGCCATTGGCATGAGTAAAATGCAAAACCTGTTTCATTATTTTCTTTGATCATTTCTTTATAAAGTCTGAAAGAAGCTTAATATTGAAATGCAAAATTCTACAGAACCAAATTCATCAATCTATGACCTTTAAGTCACTCCTGGCTTACATCGGCATATGGTTCGTTATTTTTTAGAAATAGCCAGATTTTGCATCAGTAAAAAAGTGGCTCCACAACTGGCTTTATCTCCAGCAATGATTACAGCCCTACCTTTGATTATTGTAGATAAATCACTAGCAATAGCTGTCACGGTAGTTTGGCACTTGGGACAGTAATGCTTCATGCCATTCAGATGCACCGCCATGCCATTAATTAAAAAAGAGTTTTCACATTCAGTGACCATACCGCCATGGCTGGTTTTCGCGCCAATAGTGATCAATGCTTTGGACATGATATTTTATTTCTTATTCTTAGAGGTGCTGATTTTAAACAATACAGAAAATATCAGCTAGCACAGCCCGACCAAAAGCTCAATCATGACTTTAATTCCAGCCATAAAAAAGCAGCCCGAAAGCTGCTTTTTAATTCATTAGACTTTATGGCTTAACCACGACCATTACCTGAATCGCTTCAGGTGTTACAGATAAACCTTCTAACAAACTCAAGCCTTCTTTTTGCAGCTTCTGTAAACGTGCGATTTCATCTTCACGGATACTTGGGTTGAACTGTTTCAGGTAAGTCAGACGGTCAATTTCATACTGCCATTTATTGCCATACGCTTCTTTAGCCTGCTGCCTGAAGTTTGGCAATGCTGAACGAGCTAATTCCAATGCCTGTTGATAACGCGCTTCAATCACTTCACGGCGTGCTTTCACCACCTGACGGCAGCTATTGCCATCTAAATGATGTAGATATGGTTTCAGGATTTCAGGCGCAATCTTCTGAGACAGATCCTGACCTTTTTCACTCAGCAATACACGGATCAGCTGCTGTGGCAAGCTTGACGGTAAGTTCAGTGCTTTTGGTGCAACCACATCAACCTTGAACCACACTTCCATCAATACAGAACCTTGTGGCAATGCTGCAGACTTTAAGACCGCAACGTTGGTACTACCAAAGCCCTGAGTATTGATCATTTCCATCACGCTTTCAGTGAATGGATGCTCTAAAGTTAGATATTGAGCATCTTCACGGATCTGAGCCTGGTCACGATAGAAGGTGGCTGTCATACCCTCTTCATCCAGGGTCAAACCTTGTACCTGCATCTGATCCGTTGGCTTGATGATCACCGTACCATTGCTTTGCTCATCAAAGTCGATATTGGTCGATGCCATAAAACGCTTCATGAACATTGGCAAGGTGGTATTGTCATCATAGTCTTCAAGCGCATTAACAATTTCCTGTGCCACGACGGGGCGGCAAGAATTGTACTCAAGCAGACGGTCACGACCTTCCTGCAACTCGGCTTCAAGCGCTTCACGTTGTACGCTAACTTCTTCCAGCAGATCTTCAAATTCCTGACCTTTATCTGCCAGCAAGCAATCTTTCAGGGCAACAATAAAGTTTTCTTGCAGCGTTTGCGCCGTTGGAGAAATGTTGCTGAAAATATTCAGCGCTTCGTTATACCAACGGAACATACGCTCCTGCGCAGTACCCACCAGATAAGGCACATGAATCTGGATACGGTTTTCCTGACCGATACGATCCAGACGACCAATACGCTGTTCCAAAACATCCGGATTGGCCGGTAAGTCAAACAGGATCAAGTCTGATGCAAACTGAAAGTTACGGCCTTCTGAACCGATTTCAGAACATAACAGAATCTGTGCACCATAAGATTCTTCAGCAAAATAAGCTGCTGCCTGGTCACGTTCCAAAAGACTCATGCCTTCATGGAACATGGCAGTACGGATACCTGCATGCAGACGTAATACATTTTCCAGTGCTTCAACCACTGGACCACTACGGGCAATCAGTAATACTTTTTTGTGTTTCAGATCAGTACGCAGCTTTTCCATCAACCACATTACACGCGGATCGGTTTCCATCCACGAGCCATCAAGTTGAGATTCTTCCGGCCACATCTGTTCACGTAGTTTGCCATCTTTAGACCAGTTTTCTGGCGCTGGCAATGGTGCTGGCTGACAGTCACGACCCGGGAAGCCCTGAATCGCTTCACGTGTGTTACGAAACAGGATACGGCCCGTACCATGACGGTCTAGCAATTCATGAATGGCACGGAAACGTTGCTCTGGGGTATCTTCAATCGCATGACCAAGCAGGCTTTCAATCGCAGTGAAATGCTCAGCTTCCAGTGGAAGGTCTGACATCAGTACTTCAGCGATTTTAGCGGTATGCTGATATTGCTCTTCTTCATCTAGGAAACGATCCAATGAACTGAAACGTTGCGGATCAAGTAAACGTAGACGTGCAAAGTGAGATTCTACACCGAGCTGTTCTGGTGTTGCAGTCAATAACAATACGCCCGGTGTTTTCTCTGCCAGCTCTTCGATCAGATCATAACGGTCATTGCCGCCTTCTTCCTCAGACCACATCAGGTGATGCGCTTCATCGACAACCAACAGGTCAAAGCCCGCTTCAATCGCCTGTTCGCGTAGATCTTCGTGATCCACCATCAAGTCCACAGAAGCAATAATGCGCTGTTCGGTCAGGAATGGATTTAGTTCAGGATCATGCTCTTTGATCGATGCAGTACGAGCCAAATCAAATAGGGAGAATTCAAGATTGAAACGACGGCGCATCTCAATCATCCACTGATATTGCAGTGAATCCGGGACCAAGATCAGAATACGTTCAGAACGGCCAGTTTTAAGTTGCTGATGAATGATCAGACCTGCTTCGATGGTTTTACCCAAGCCTACTTCATCGGCCAGTAAAACACGCGGCGCGAAACGCTGACCGACTTCATGTGCGATATACAACTGGTGTGGAATCAGACCCACACGCGAACCGACCAAGCCACGCAATGGACTGGTTTGCATATTGGCTTGCATCAGCAAGGCTTCAATACGCAGGTCATACCACTCTTTATAGTCAATCTGGCTGGCCAGTAAACGATCTAAAGGTTTAGACAACTGGATCGTTGCACCTACACGGGTTTCATTTAAAGCTTTACGTTCTTCTGTACCATCTTCAAGAGTACGAACCACGTGATAACGCACTACACCATTGCGGTCTTCAACTGACTCAACGGTCCAGATCGTACCTTCCTGATCTTGCAGTTCGTCATTCGCATTAAATACGATACGAGATAAGGGTGCGTTACTGCGAGCATAGACGCGAGTTTCATCGCTTTTTGGGAATAAAATGCTGACCGATCGCTCATCAACATCAATGAGAACCCCTAAACCGAGTTCTGTTTCAGTATCTGATAACCAACGTTGACCAATAGCAAATTGCTGCAATTTTTCCACCTTTATCTTAAGTACAAGATTATGAATATCAGGCTCAATCACGAAAAGTCATTTGAGCAAAATTTCACACCTTCAAGCAATGTATTTTGACATAAAGCCCACTAAAAAGTGAGCATAATTCACGTCGATTAAACAAGTATTTCCTAGAATTCAGCCGGACAATTAAATTCAACTAACTGTTGTGTTTTAGGATGATAAAAACTTAAACGCTCGGCATGTAAGCATAGACGCGGACTAAGCTGTTGCTGCTCTGGCGTTGCATACAAGGTATCGCCAATAATCGGATGTCCGAGATATTGCATATGTACACGGAGCTGATGTGAACGACCAGTAATCGGAGTCAGTTTCACCCGAGTCACTGCTTGCCCCTGAATTTCAAAATGTTCGATGGCCAGCCATTCTGTAATTGCCGGCTTATTATGATTCGGTTCAGCAATATGCAGTGGTGGACGGCTTGGATCGTAAATGACAGGCACATCAACTGTACCCTTGCCTTCTAATGTTCCAGCCACGATGGCTTGATAGGTTTTATCGGTTTGGCGTTCCTGGAACTGGCGGGAGATGGATTTTTGCCCTTCACGGCTTAAGGCAAATACTAAAATACCGGAAGTGTCTCGATCCAGGCGATGGATCAGCAAAGTTTTAGGTTCTAATTTGATGAGGCGATTGATCAGGCAATCTTGTAAATCTTCTGTTTTACCGGGCACTGTGAGTAAGCCAGCAGGCTTATGGATGACCATAAAATCTTCATCACGATGTATCAGATGTTCGGTTAGAAAATTACTCAAAGTTCAATCCCACGCTGATCGCGAAAAACAAGGCGGCCATAATAGAAAGCTTGAGTGATAATTACAATGCGCATTTATGTAAATGGCGATGAAATTTCCGATTATTTTAAGAAAATTACCCAATTACCGATTATCGACGTGCAGATTGGATTACAAAGCTCACTAAATCATGTAATGACGGGTGTTCCAGCACATCTTCATAACGCAGATCAACACCATGCGCACGCCATGTGCCAACCAGACTGACTACTGCTACAGAGTCCAGTCCATACTGCTTTAAATCAGCATAAGGATCAATTTCCAGCGCATCCATATCCAGCTGTTCAGCTACTGCTAACATGATGCCTTTGGTTGACAATACATATTCTGACGGCGCACTTAAGTTCCACAATCGGGTCAGACTATAGCTGTTCATATGATGCAAAGCTTGTGCCGATATATTCTCAATCCACTGGATATGCTGTTCCTGATTAGGCATCAAAATTGCATCATTAATTATGCAAATTTGGTCTGTCACACTTTGCAGATGTGGCAGGATTTGTTTCAGCATCGGTGTAATTTGTCCGGCAAAAATCAGTTGAGGATGAGTTGAAGCATATTCTCCAAGTTGCTGCATGCCTTGAATCAGGTCATCGCCATATAGGTCGACAATGGGAATATCAAGTGCTTTAGCTTTATTGCTGATCTGAATCAGATTATTCATCAGCTCAGACTCTTGAATCCCGGCCTGCATTCTTAAATTATGCAGCCCAACCAAGACCAAAACTGAATCTGCAGCAGCAAGCTGCCATTTGGCTTGAGATGGAGCAATTTGAATTTTTCTGGGCATTGTATAGAGCATGGGAGTTTTATCTATTTAGCTTATTACCCGAATCGCGGATAAAAAATTGACTTGAAAAATAAGAGGACTAGAGCCATCAGTTGAGTTACCACACAAAACTTAAAACTCTAGTCCCGATGTTTAATAGTACCGAATTATTTTGCGTAATTGAT
>NZ_VPDK01000055.1:0-14319 GCF_013417725.1 Acinetobacter sp. YH12233 | reverse complement strand
ATTCGTATGGTGATTATCGGTGCTGAAAGACAACTTGATATTAAAATGCAAACTTAACTCTATACTGCTTTAAGCAACTGTTCTATTTAGTAATAAAGCTTTTATCCTTAATTATTTAACATAATGGCTGTTATGCGAAACGAGATCTACCAGCTCTCGTTTTTTGTTATGGAAACTGCTAAAATTCAAATACGCCATTGACGTATAAAGAGTCCATGTTATTTATTGAAACCAGCATCTTTACCAAGCAAATTAAAGACCTTGTATCTGATGAGGAATATCGTCAACTTCAGCAAGATCTTTTGGTACAGCCTGATAGAGGTGACCTAATCAAGAATGGCGGTGGTATTCGCAAAGTACGTTGTGCTCAAGGTAACAAAGGGAAAAGTGGTGGGATACGGGTGATTTATTATTGGGTCACCGAGGATGATCAGATCTTTTTCTTAGTGGCTTATCCAAAATCAGTAAAAGATAATTTAACAGATAAGGAAACCGCCATTCTGCACCAACTCGTGAAGGAGCAATTTCATGGATAACAACTTATTTGATGACTTGGTTGCTTCAATCAAAGAAGCTGGAGCTATCAAACGTAAAGAAGTTAAAGCAAGCCGAGTTACAGAACTCGAATTGCCTGATATTAAAGAAGTACGTGAAAAAACTGGCTTGAGCCAAAATGAATTTGCTGCACGTCTACATATTAGCCCCCGTACCCTGCAAAATTGGGAACAGGGACGACGCTATCCAACT
The DNA here is from genome assembly GCF_013417725.1 of Acinetobacter sp. YH12233. Classification (NCBI taxonomy): domain Bacteria; kingdom Pseudomonadati; phylum Pseudomonadota; class Gammaproteobacteria; order Moraxellales; family Moraxellaceae; genus Acinetobacter; species Acinetobacter sp. YH12233. The sequence goes on along the minus strand of NZ_VPDK01000055.1, from coordinate 13,572 downwards.
GGACCAGCAGCTACATTGATTCGAATTTTAGATGCTCACCCAAGCCTTATTTGAAAAAATTACTTAAAAAATGGGAGCTTAAGGCTCCCATTTTTATTTCGTATAAGGTGTATTATGTTAATTTTAGAAATACTTACTAGCTCTTATAAGTATTTCCATAAAAATAAGTAAACCTTTTTTTATTTATTTTGTTCCAATAAAACTTGCTTAGTTATTTTCCATCCTTCATCTTCAATAAAGCTAACTGTATAACGAAACTTATTAGCTGGGCCCATATTTCCTTGATCCACACCACCGAATTTATCATCAGCATAATCATATGAGACTATTTCAAACTCACTTGGGCTAACTTGTTTCATTGATTGAATAAAACGGTAGTTTATTGAAGCTTTATCAGTATTCCAGAAAGCTTCGTTGTTATCACCAAAAGCATCATTTGTTGTTACTAATAATGGTCTATTTGGTGAAAATCGTGAAACCTCAGAAACATAATAAGAATGAGTTCCTGTTCCCCCATTGCATCCTATATCTCCATTCCAAAGGACATAGTAAATTGAACCATTTTCAGAAGGCTTATCAATCGTAAAAATATCTTTTAGTTGAACTTTATCATTCATACAAGAAATCGAAGTTATGTAATTATTCATAATTCGAACAATGTTAGTTTTCTCAGACAACTCAGAAGCATAGGTTGAACCTAATGAAAAACTGCTAATTAGAATGCCAGCAATCAACTTTTTAAACATGGAATTCCCCCATAAATTTAATAATTGTAAAATTTGCCTATAGTAACTTAAGTTGGCATTTAAAAGATTGAAAAGTATTCAAAAAAAATTATGTTTTATATCTTTAATTAAATCCACTTAACATAATGGCGATTATACGAATTGAACTTTTCTTCATCTAAGAATATAGTGTGATTAACAATGTTAATCATAGGAGCTTAACATGGCTTCAAATGCACTAGTCACTACTCGCATTAACGAAAACATTAAGCATGAAGCAACAGAAGTTCTTGCAACAATGGGCTTAACTGTCTCAGATGCAGTTCGCTTGCTGTTAACCAAGGTAGCGAAAGAAAAGGCTCTGCCTTTTGAAATTTGGCAGCCCAATCCTGAAACCATTGCTGCAATGGAAGAAGATCTAAGCAAAGCAAAGAGCTTCACTTCTGTTAAAGATTTGATGGCTGATCTAAATGCGGACGATTAAGTACACATCAGCATTCAAGAAAGACTATAAATGTGAGAAAAAAGGGCAGCATCGAAATACATTAGATGCTGAACTACAAACTGTTTTAGAATTATTGCAAGCTGATGAAGCCTTGCCTGAAAAGTATCGTGACCATGCTTTGGTCAGTAATTGGGTAGGTCATCGTGATTGCCATATCAAACCTGATCTCGTTTTAATCTATAAGAAAACAGAAGAAGGTGAACTACTAATTTTGAAATTAGTTCGCTTAGGCAGTCATAGCGAATTAGCAATTTGAATGATGTAACCCCCGAGGGCGTTCAAAATTCTGTGTCAGTAAATTTGACTAGATTTTAATTATATCATCTAATCGACCTTCAAAGTAAATGGATAATTGAGTAATCGTTTGTCCCCATTCCTGAATAGGCATTGTCCATTTTTCTGATGCCTGTTGAATACCAATATACAGTAATTTCATCAGACTATCCTCATTGGGGAAAGCTCCTTTGGTTTTGGTTAGTTTGCGGAATTGACGATGTACGGCTTCAACGGCATTGGTGGTGTAAATCGGCTTCCTAATCGCTTTAGGGTATTTGAAATAGGCGGATAGTAGATGCCATTTGGTACGCCATGACTGAATGACCACACCATATTTTTCGCCCCATTTTTCTTCTAGCTCATCCAGTGCTACTTCTGCCGCCCCTTTGGTATCAGCACGGTAAATTGGCTTTAAATCAGCCATAAATGCCTTCTGATCTTTACTGGCAACATAGCGTAAAGAATTACGGATTTGATGAACGATACACAGTTGTATTTCTGTTTGAGGGTAAATCGCTGCTATGGCTTCGGGGAAACCTTTTAGTCCATCTACACAGGCAATCAGAATATCCTGAACACCACGATTTTGTAGGTCTGTCAGTACACTAAGCCAATGGTTCGCCCCTTCGCTTTCCGACAAATGCAAGCCGAGTAGTTCCTTCTTACCTTCAACATTTAAAGCTAAAATGGTATAGATCGCTTTGCTCACATAAACACCTTTATCCTTCACTTTGTAATGTATGGCATCTAACCAAACAAAGGGATAAATTGTATCGAGTGGGCGTTGTTTCCATGCTTGTAACTGAGGGAGGAGCTTATCTGTAATATTGGTGATAGCACCATCTGAAATCTCCAATCCATACATATCAGCAACATGCTTTTGAATATCACGATAGCTCATACCAAGTGCATAGAGTGATATGATTTTATTGTCAATTTCTTCTGATAATTTGGTCTGGTTCTTTTTAACTAACTGTGGCTCAAATTCACCATTTCGATCTCTAGGGGTTTCAAGCTCAAATGAACCTGATGTAGATTTTACTGTCTTGCGAGTATAGCCATTGCGGCGATTACCTTGTTTCGGATTCGCTTCAATGTAATTCTCGATTTCTGCTTCAAGAGCAGCTTCGGTCAGCTGTTTAATTAAAGGGGTGAGTATGCCATTTTCTCCAGTCAGTGCTTGTCCTGACTGGAGTTGTTTTAAGGCTGTTTCAAAATCAAATGTAGTTGCCATAATGCATCATTCCTGTTTTTAACAGTTTAAGGAAATGACACAGTTTTTTGAACACTACCTAACCCCCAAAGAGCGTTGACATACTCCGTACTAAACCAGTGATTTAATGGGGAGCATGTCAGCCTTCATCGTCAGTTACTTGTCTTTTTGCATTGTAATCTGTTTTTCTAATTCAGCTATCCGTGCATTTGCATTAGTGAGTTGTGATTCCACATATTTGATCGAGCCTGATTTTTCGAGTAGCTGTTCATATTTGGCTTGCAAGGCGTTGTAGTCTTCTTTTGCCTTATCTGTACTAGCAAGAGCGACTTTCAGCTTGTCGGTGGTGTCATCAGTTTGTTTGACCTGTTCATCAAGTTTGATTTGCACCTGTTCCAGTTTTTCTGTGGTATCTGCAAGCTGCTTTTCCAGTTGTTGCACTGTTTCCGCATATCCGCCTTGTACTGCATCAATCCGTTCTTGCAATAGGGTTGCAATGACTTGTGACACGGTAACGAGTTCCGCATCTTTCAGAGTTTTTGCCGTAGTAACGGCTGCCGCCAGTTGCTCTTCAAGGATCTCTTTGCGGTATTTATTGATAGTGGTCTTTGAGCCGCTACCAAGCACCGCAAGGATATTATCGTTAGTTGGGTTTGAGTCTTGTGCTGCAAGGGATTCGATGGCTTTTGCCACATCTGATTTAGTGATTGCCATGGGTTTATTTCCTATTGTGTACTGTACTGTATCGTATTTTAGTACATTACAGTACAGTACACAATCGATATTTTTTATGAATTATGACTAGCTAAAACCCTCTGCAGCTGTTCGCTAATGTTTTCCAATTTAGCAAAAGCCGATAGAAGATGATTTCTATTAGATTAATTGTAAGCGTCCGCTGAACCCCATGCCTATTTTTTAATTCGATTTAGGTTTCCAGCGGTGTGGCAGTAACTCTTCAATTTGGGTCACTTTGTGTGTCGGCAGCCTTTTCAGCACATCACTTAAATAGGCATACGGATCCAAGCCATTCAGCTTTGCTGACTGGATTAACGTCATGATGTTTGCCGCTCGCTGACCACTGCGCAGCGAACCTGCAAACAGCCAGTTCTTGCGCCCCAACGCCCAGGGACGCATCTGATTTTCAATCCAATTATTGCAAATAGGTAGATTGCCATCATCCAGATAGCGGCTTAAAGCTGGCCAACGCTTCAGAGTGTAATTGATGGCCTTGGCGGTGGGAGAACTCGATGGCACTGTCAGATAATGTTGGTTGAGCCATTCATACAGTTGTTGCATCACCGGTTGGCTGTGCTGTTGTCGGTATTCGCGGCGCTGTTCTGCTGTACCATCGGTCTTTTTCCTGAGCTCTGCTTCTATCGCATACAGTTTCTGAATCAGCACTAAGGCCTGTTCAGCAACCTGACTTTTCCCGGTCACATGCAGTTCATGGAATTTACGACGTGCATGGGCCATGCAGCCCACCTCAATGACATCGCCTGATTTAAAGCGTGCTTTATAACCACTGTAATCATCACAGACCAGATGGCCCTGCCAGCCATTCAAGAACACTTCAGCATGCTGGCCTGAACGACTATCCTGAAAGTCATAAATCACGGCTTGAATTGGATTATATTGGGTTGTTGCATAGGCCCAGACATAACCTTTCTTCGGTTTTTTATCATTCTCACCCATCCGCATGATGGTGACCGGTGTTTCATCTGCATGCAGCACCCGCTGTTGCAGCACTACCTGTTTTAAGGCATTGGCCAGAGGTTCCAGTTCCACACCGCAGCGACCTATCTGAGAAGCATTGCTTCGCAAGAGATAACGTAGATCTAGAAAGCTCGATTCCCGCCCGCTGATAGATCAGGCGCTGACGGTACAGCGGTAAATGATCGGCATACTTCGATACCAGCACATGGCTGAGCAGTTCAGGTGAAGCAATGCCTTTATCAATCACATAGGCGGGCATCGCTTGCTGAGTCAGGGTGTCACACTGATCACAGACCCATTTGCCACGGACAATGCTGTTCCTTATAGAACTGTGCCGGTCTGAAATGCAGTTTTTCACTGATATCTTCGCCGATACGACGTAACTGGCAGCCACAACTGCATTGGGTTGATGCTGGTTCATGCTCAATACGAATGGTGTGTAGATGATCGGGCAGCAGTCGACGTTTAGGTTTATTTGCTTTGGCTTTGTGTGTCGCTGCATCGGTTTTATCTGCATTTAGCCGTTCCAGTTCTAGATCAACAGCAGCAATATCTTCTTCAACCGATTCATCCCAGAGATGGATTTGTTTTGCGGTGAGATGTTCGTTTTTACTGCCGAATTTGTGCTGTTTAAATAGTGCGAGTTCATGCTCGTATTTTTGCGTGAGAATGGAAAGATGTTGAACTTTGGCATCCAATTGCTGGTTTGATTTTTCTAATTCTTGATTTGATTGTGCCAGAGACTGATGCTGCATCGCCAACTGCCTGGTAAATTCCAGCAGTTGTTCATGGGTCAGTTGGCTTAAATCAGGCAGCGTATTCATTCAATAATTTATTTTTTCTTCTTCAAAAATTCATTTAAATTTTCTTCAGAAATACTCGTGAAATTATTTTCTTTTAGAAAAGTCACTACTTCTTCTACAGTTGCACCGAGACTGAAGAGTTCAAGTAAGGTTTTCTTGTGTTGAGTAAGTAACTGATTACGTGTGATCGTCTTTTCATTCATTTTTTCTATATGACGAAAAAGAATATCTTCAAATTTTTTAGAATCATTGACACTATAAATTTTTTGATTTTTCTCAACAATTTTTGAATGCTTTTCTTCTTTTGTCGATACAGTTTCAGAAGTATTTTCTGTTGAGGATTCTAAATTTTTATTAGCTAGATTCTCAATATCAAGTTCTGAAACATTTTGCTCTTGTATCATGTTTTTTCCTAAGAATAAATATATAAGCCAATTTTTCTGAATATATTCTATTACAGAAATGGTAAAACTTGACACATTTCTAAATTTTGAATTACTGAAAAATGTAACATTTTGCACTCAAAAAAAAATATAAATCATTCATTATTTTCATTAACGTTAATTCACTCATCACCGATCACAAAAAAGTACAGGATGGGACGATGTATATCACATCGTCCAGATTCACAAATCTCGAGCTCGCTTCGCTCGGTCTCAATTTGTATAAAGTAGAAAAAAATGAAAGTTAAAGCATCAAGAAATAAGCAGATCATTGTTCGTTTAACTGCAGATGAACATCAAGATATCAATGATGCCGCTAGGGCATTACAGCTCAATCAATCTGACTATATACGTAAAAAAATTTTAAGTGATGACTACAGTCAATTAATCGATCAACGTGATATTCATACGATTAGGATGATCGGGATTGTTCTCGCAAAAATATTGATTGAACTCCAAGATAAAGATTTGATCCCCGAAGAATTATGTGACCTTACAGAGCTCGTTCATGAGTTGAAAATCATTGTGCGTCGACTAAATGACGAGGTGCTTAAGAGATGATTACTAAGATCATTCCAAATGCATTAGGCACTTCTGTTGAAAATCGTATCAACGGTTTATCAGACTACATACATAATCCAAATCAAACGCGTATCGACTACCTCAGTGACTATATTACCCAGTTGCACGCAAGTTTTAGCACTGAACTTATTTCTGAAAAATGTGTCTATTCAAATTCAAGAAACTTTTTAGATGATGATATTGCATATCAAAAAATTGAAATGTCACAAACTGCCAGTCTCAATTCTAGAGTGACTGACCCAATCGTTCATCTGGTTACAAGTTTTAAAAAATTTGAAGTACCCACGATTCAACAATTAGAAGAGCAAATCGATATTTTAAGTAAACATCTCAAAGCAGATGACTTACAAATGCAGTATGCGCTGCACATTGATACAGACAATGTGCATTTTCATTTGATCATTAATCGAATCCACCCTTACAGAAAAAATAATCATAATGAACATCAAGCGGTGGATTTAGGTGATGGTTGGATTTTGAATGCAGTGCATAGAGCCACTGCTGAAATTGAAGCAAAACAAGGCTGGGAACCTGAGCCAAATCCTCTGTTTATCTATAATCATGAAACTGGCCAATGTGAAAAAAACATCAACCACATATCAAATCCTGATGCATTTAAAATCAGTGCAAAGATTCGTGATCAAGAACATCGACATCAACAAAAGAGTCAGTTGCGCAATGACATTGCGACTGCAGGCAACTATCAAGATGACCTTGAAAAAACCATTCAGCCGATCCTAAAAGATGCAAATAGTTGGCAGGACTGGCATCAACAATTAGCAGGTTTAGGAATTTTGTATGAGCGAAAACGTAATGGTAGTATTTTTAAAATAAAAACTGATGATCAACAGTCTCTGACGTTTAAGGCTTCTTTATTTTGCAATAAACAAGTCACTTTAAAGAGCTTGGAAAAGCGTTGGGGGGAGTTTACACCTCATCACGCTGATCAGATCAAAATCTATCAGCCCAAATTGAATACGACAGCTCAGCACACTCCACATGAATCCTCAAAGATCTCTGCTTATCATTTATTCCAGAATGAAGACTTTTTGGTTAAGGAGCTTCATGACGCTTATCTCAAGATGAAATCAACTAAAGATGTTTATAGTCAGAATCGTCGATCAAAGTACCGGGATATCAATTTCGAGAATGAAATTTATAAAAACAATAAATCTTCTTTTTTAAAACAACTTCAGAAAAAATTTCCAGAACAGGCTTCTGATACGATTTATACTCTATTGCATTATCAACATCATACAGATCAACTGACCACCAGAGCTGAAATTAGAAAAGTATTTCTTTCCCAAAATCAAAATTTAAGCCAACAGACCTCTGAAAAGCTATTTGATCAAAATTTTTTGTCTAGAAACTTTGATTCAACCCAAATTACCTCTTATGCTGATTTTTTAAGATTTGTCTCACCCACAAATCCTCTATTGATACAACAACAATTTCTATTCGATCAACGTCAGTCTAAAAATTTTATTTATCAAGAAAACCCAGAAATCAAGACTGCCAAAATTTTGTTTGATTCGAATGATCCTAAAGAGCCCATTGGCATTCAGAATAGATATGGGATTCTGGTCTTTAGTAATTATTCAATCACCCGATTACAGCAATGTTTAAAGAATTTACATCCCGAGCATGAAGTATCAGTTCGAGGATCATCAGATTTTAAAAACTTATTTAAGATGCTGTCCAAACATAAATCCAATGAAATTCAAGATACAAACAAAAGTAGAACTCTGCCTGCTCTCTCAGAATTATCATTAGAGCAACTCCAAATTTGCTTCAAGCAACTCTATCAACATTTTAAAACAACAGGCGAATGCAAAAGCACAGCACTGATCAAAACTGGTTTACTTCTGAACTGTTGTGGCATCAAACTGAGCCAGCTCACATCTATTTTAGCAACATGTATTCAAAAGCATCAATTGCCTCAGCTTAATCAAGACGATCAGAGTATCTTGATACAGAGATTGCATAACCTAATCTATACACAAGCCTCAAAATTAAATAAAAAATATTTCAACTCAAATGACATCGAGCAAACCTGGCAATTATATTTTTCTTTACAGCATCAGCCTATGATCAACGAAAAATGCCATACCCTTGTTATAACCAACGACGCTTCGCAACATTTGAAAGACCTCGCACTTATACCTAAAAATCAAGTGAATAAATCCTATCAACAGACAGAATCTTTATCTGAACTAGATTACTTACAGATGTTTGAGTTTTACGAATACAGTAGAAAAGCTAAGCTACAAAAACAACAGGAATTAGAGCGGAATAATATCTTCACGAGGCCAAAAGAAACATTGAAAGATTCTGATCAAATTTTACAGTCAGCTTCCCCTATTAAAAAATATCGTATCGAATACAGATTTGGAGAAACATTTTATATCGATCAAGAGAAAGTCGCTTTTTTTGAAAGTAAAAAATCTGAAAATATTACTGTACTGAGCCAACAACGTGACCATATTCACGATGCCTTATTATTAGCTAGAGATAAGTTTGGTGTTGTATTGGTCTCTGGTACAGATGACTTTAAAAGACAGGTTCAAGAAATTGCACGTGCAACAAATATAAGAATCGAATTTGACCACCCATTAGTAATAGATCGTCAAGTTGAAAGCTCAGCGAACGACAAGATAGATCACAATATTGTGCACCAAATAAATGAGCACAAGACTGTTATTCATAATTCCCCTCCAACATCACCAACTATAGAAGATCACCCCCTCCCTATCGATAAAGAAAAGTCTATAACATTAGACGAAAACTCTAAGAGCCTAAACCGTACCACTGATAGCTATGATTTTGGTTTCTAGTCCTTCAAATTAATTTTTTATAAATTCTGATAGAAGATAAAAAAAAGCTAAAAAAACTAGATTTTTCATCTTTATTGAGTTATAAAATCAATAGCCCCCTAGTTTTATAACAGACTAGTTGGTTAGCTAGAATTAAGGCTAGCGGGAGAAAGTCACTCTTATTTAAAGACATGAAAGGTTAACTCGTTTTTTACGTGTTTTTCGTGTGCTTTAAATAAGGTTAAATAGTGAAATCTTCGCAACTATACAATACATTTCTTCTTAATATTCTTGATAAATTGGTTCACAATTCATCGGATAGTTTTACTGTCTCTTTTATTAATATAAATAATTCTAAGATGTTAGAAATATTTTGTGACTCCCTTCTTTCATTTCATTTTTTTGGATACAAGTATATCGGTAATAAATACTATAAAGTACATAATGGTTTAATTTTTAGCTACACCGTAGACCACGGAAAAAAAATTATTACTTTTAAATGTGATTTGAAAAAAGAAATATCTGGGTTGGACTTAATCACTAAAAAATTGTATTTAAATCGAATATTATTCAATAGCAATTAAAATTAAAAATAGTCAAATTAATACTGAAAAGTTAATTTAACTATTTTTTCGTTATTTCTTTTGTAAGCGTCCGCTGAACACACCTTCTGAATTCATCCTATAAGCCTTAATTTAGTCCCCACTTAGAAACAAGTGGGGACTTAAATTTATGACTACAAATAATCAGACATCCATCGCATCTCTTGCGAAAAACGAAGAACATACGTTGTGGTAGTCCATGAATTAACAGTGGCATAAATCTAAAAATTAAATTTTAATATATTATGAAGTTATGAAGTTATGAAGTTATGAAGTTATGAAGTTATGAAGTTATGAAGTTATGAAGTTATGAAGTTATGAAGTTATGAAGTTATGAAGTTATGAAGTTATGAAGTTATGAAGTTATGAAGTTATGTTATTTAATCTTATAGATTAAATAACGTTCCCTTCTCATTTTATTTAAAACTTTTATCAACTAGTTGCTTAAAATCTTCTAAATTCTGCTCTGCCAGTGATTCTAAAGCTATTCTTACAATACTAGATCTGTTAACACGAGCATTATTACTTTTGATAATTAACTCATCGATTAACTCACTTAATTCTTGATTTAAAGAAAAGGTACAACGAACGAATTTCTTTTGTGAAACTTCTAGGTCCTTAACTCTTTTATCAGCTCCAGATATAAAGTTTTCAACCAGTTTATCTTGATCCGAAAGATCGTCAGTTTTCTTTTTTAAACCGCTAAGACCTGCCATAATTACACTCCTAAAAACTCTTGAGCTATCCCTTCAATCTCTGCTTTTGCCTTTGGATCACTTGTTACTTCAAAAACAGATAAGCCATTTTCATCTGCATCATCATAAACATTTCGGTTTGTCGTGATTTGGTCTAAGGCTTTTATTCCAAACGATACACAGGCTTCTTTAGCATCTAAAATTCGCTGTACTTGTGACGGTAATGTTGGGCATTGTGTAATGATTGCTCTGGCATTCAAATCTGGATTCACTGCTCGTGCCAGTTTTAATATTTGTTCCATATGATCCAAAGTCTTTAGATCTCTACGTTTAGGTCTAAAAGGCAATAGCATATGTGTTGCTATAGTCATAGCAGAGCGCAATGCTTCTGAATCTTGCCCACCAGCGTCAATGATAATATCTTCATATCTTTTTGATAAATCTTTTAAAACTTGACGAATATTGCCTGAAGCTTGTACAGATGGGATATTTTTCAAATCCTCATTCTCATCACGTTCTTTAATCCAGTCAGTTGTTGTACCTTGAGGATCTGCATCTAGAAGTAGAACATCTCTATTCTTGGTTTGTAAATAAACAGCTAAGTTTTGTGCAAGACAGCTCTTACCAGCTCCGCCTTTTTCACCACCTACTAAAATAATCATAAGTTATGTAAGTTACGTAATTATGTTGAAAACAATGTATAAGTTTTAATCTCCTAAATCAACTATTGTGAAAAAGAAAGTTAAAAATAAAGTTATCCACAAATAATGCTCCTTTTTTAATTTTATATATATTTTTAAATTTATATTTTATAGGTTTCTTGTATCCCTTGTAGTGTATATCTTTGAGAGGATTTAAATGGACATTTTCCTGACAATAAGTGGACATTTTCCTTGATCTAAATGGACGTTTTCCTGACAATAGGTGGACGTTTTCCTTGATCTAAATGGACGTTTTCCTAACATAAATGGACGTTTTCCTGACATAAATAGATCTTTCATTAGTGGACATTAAGTGTTAATGTCAACTAATAATATTTGTTTCTCTGACCACAACATGGCAAATGTAATTTATAAAGATAATAACTTGATTGAAGCATCTTATGCGTTGACTCTGTCAGAACAACGCTTAATTTTAGTTGCAATTATTGCAGCCCGGGAAATTGAAAAAGAGCTTACATCGGATACATTGCTAACAATACACGCATCTGAATATATGAAGCACTTTAATTTAGGTCGCCAAGCTGCCTATGAAGCTCTTCAGGGAGCGTGTGATAACTTATTTGAACGTAGACTCACCTATAAGGCCATAGATCCTGTTACAGGTAAGCCTGCGGTTTATAAAAGCCGTTGGGTATCAAAAGTTGGCTATGTTAAAGAAGCGGCATGCGCTCAATTAATTTTTGCTCCTGATATTTTACAGCTTTTTGTAAAACTTGAAGAAAAGTTTACTCGTTATGAGTTAAAGCAAATTTCTCAATTATCTAGTGTATACGCTATACGGCTGTATGAACTTTTGATTAGATGGCGTAGCAAAGGCAAGCTATATATTAGTATGGTTGAATTGCGTGATAAGTTAGGTCTACTTGAAAATGAATATAAAACCATGGGAGATTTCAAAAAGCGTGTATTGACGGTTGCCATAGATCAAATTAATAAACTTACTGATATTGACGTTAGTTACGAGCAGAAAAAAGAAGGAAGAACAATTACACATATCGAATTTTCTTTTAATCAAAAAGCTTCCTTAATTGTTAATGATAAGGTACTGGAACAGACATATCAGCTGACACCAAAACAATCTATATTTTTCGCTCAAAAATTGTGTGACCTTATCAAATATCCCGAATTCGGGGGAAAATATGCCAATGTAGGCGAGGAGATCGAAGCGTTTAAAGAAAGGATTTCACTTGAACTTCTCGACCCTGAAAAGGTAAAAAAGTATTATTCTGATTTGTTAAAAGTGGGCTATAAAGAAAAATATAAATCAGAAAAGTTATCGTAACCTGAATAATAGAAATTCTTATTTTGAACGCTACCAACCTACAGGAAAAATTTAGTCTGCCCTGGTAATGAATAACGCTAAATTTGCAGACTGTAATATTTGAAGTGAGGAGTAGACCCAAGTTTCACTGCAACAGATCATAGACTTCAAATGATGAGCTATTTTGATTCTTGGGTGATTTCAAATAAAGAGTATGGCATGTGCGATAAGTATTTTTTGCCTGAGCAATTCCTGAGAACTTCTGCGTTTTTTCATCCAAACCTTTACTGAAGCTGTTTGATATTTTTAACAGCGAATTATAGTCAATCACACTGAAGACCTACGCATTGGTTTCCACGGCAGTTACTCCAGCATCCTACATAATAAATTTGGCGAAATGCCATACAATCTGATAAGAGAAGAAACAGATGAGCCTGGTTGCATGGTCATAGCAATAAATTGGGCTTTTTCGCGAGCTGAAAAACGCTGACGACACTGAACTGATTTAATAACTTCAATACGTTCCATAGAACACTCCTTAATTCTAGTGCTATGACTAAGTCTTAATTGAGAAGTGTCCGTTTTAACTGGAGCTATTACATAAACCGCCAGGGATTGATCTGTAATGAACATAAAGCTATAAACTTACTTAACTTACTTAACTTACTTAACTTACTTAACTTACTTAACTTACTTAACTTACTTAACTTACTTAACTTACTTAACTTATTTAACTTACTTAACTTACTTAACTTACTTAACCTTAATTTATATAACCTCCAAGAGAGTTATGGGATGGGAAACTACTTCCTGTCGTTCTTGTCAGGGATTTGTCCATATATGGAAGTGCATTGTTAAGAATTAAAGATTTCTCTGACCAGGAGACAGCCAAGGACTGATCTGTTATGAATATAAAGTTACATAACTTACGCAACTTATGATCTTATGTAACCCTGAAGAGAGTTATGAGATTGAAAACTCTCCCTATATTTCTTGTCAGGGATTTGTCCATATATGGAATGCAGCGCTGAAAAATTAAAGATCTCTCTGGCCAGAAGATCGCCAGGGGCTGAACTATCAGAGATATAAATTTATAAAGTTACATAACTTACGCAACTTATGATCTTATGTAACCCTGAAGAGAGTTATGAGATTGAAAACTCTCCCTATATTTCTTGTCAGGGATTTGTCCATATATGGAATGCAGCGCTGAAAAATT
>NZ_VPDK01000054.1:0-14555 GCF_013417725.1 Acinetobacter sp. YH12233 | reverse complement strand
ATTTCACTAAAAACTGCTCGAGGTACACCAACCAAGCGCTGGAATTCAGAATCTGAAAAACGATTTAATTTCTGATATTTCATGAAATCTATATTGAGGCAGTTTTTACTTTCGCAAGAGGTCTATTTAATCTTTTTATAGTCATTCCCTAAATCTATACATTTTTTCACTATTTACTGGCTATTTTTCTATTTAATTCATCCTATTAACTTATGCCTAAATCATATAAATCTGAATAAAATTTTATGTTATTCCTATATCTAAATAAATTTTTTCAAATTGATCTGCATATTCCTTAAATGGATTCAAGCATTATAGATGTCAAAAATATCAATTCGTGACTTATGGATTATTTTAGCCGGTTATCTGGCGGCCATGCATGTCGGTAAACTGTCTGCTGTTATTCCCATTCTGCAACAGGATTTAGGCTTAAGTTTTACACAAGCCGGGTTTTCTCTATCTTTAGTGCAAGGGGCTGGGATGCTGTTTGCCCTTTGTATTGGTGCTTTTTCGGAAAAAGTGAGTTTAAAGCGCTGCCTGATTCTGGCGTTAATCATTTTAGGACTGAGCAGTATCGCTGGCCTCTGGATTCAGCATGCCACAGCCTTATATTTCTTCCGCTTTACCGAAAGTATCGGATTTTTAACTATTTCCTTGTGTGCGCTGCAATTGTAAAACGGATCAGCCAGCCTGAAACACTGAATTTTAAAATGGGACTCTGGAGTTCCTATATGGGCGTGGGTGTCAGTCTGGCTGTTTTTATTATTCCTGTTTTACTCGAATACCTGAACTGGCAAAATATTTGGGCCATTCTCGGCAGTCTATGCTTGATTATTGCAGGCATCATTAAACGATATCTACAAATAGATTCAGCAGCATGTGCACCCAACAGGACGACTCAACCAGCACCATCAAATACTTCATTCTGGCAGATTATCATTGGTGGAATCATCCCGACCACTGTTTTTGCTATTACTTTGCAGCATGCCCCACGCGCCAATGCCGTAGCAGCCAGTATGGGTCTGGTTTTACAGCTTTCAGCCTGTGCTCAATTTTTTGGGCCGCCTTTGAGCGCAGCACTGGTTTCGACCACACAGAATTGGGCTTATATCGCGGCAGTTACCGCCAGCCTCTCCATATTAGGAATCTTAATGATCTTGTTTTTATTCAAGCGTTATGCCCAATAAAAAAGAGCCTCGGATGAGGCTCTTTTTTATTATTGAAAGCTTAGGCTTGATCCAGACCGGCTTCCAGTACATCAAACAGATCATCTGCAATGGAGGTACCAAACTGGGTATCAATTTCACGGATACAGGTTGGACTGGTGACGTTAATCTCAGTGACATAATTACCAATCACATCCAGACCAACAAATACCAAGCCTTTTTCTCTGAGATAAGGACCCACTTGCGCTGCAATGGCTCTATCATTCTCAGTTAATGGACGCGCTTGACCTAAGCCACCTGCTGCCAGATTGCCACGCACTTCACCATTTTGCGGAATACGGGCCAGACAATATGGCACTGGTTCGCCATTGATCATCAGAATACGCTTATCCCCTTCTACAATTTCAGGAATATAACGCTGTGCCATAATCGGCTGGTTACCATTGTTGGTCAGAACTTCAATGGTTGAGCCGATATTAATACCATCCTGATAGATACGGAAAATTCCGGTGCCGCCCATACCATCCAATGGTTTTACAATCACATCAACATGTTCTTTTAAAAATTCACGGATCAGGCTTTGTTGCGACGTTACCAAAGTCGGAACTTGCAGATGCGGGAACTGAGTAGCAAACAGCTTTTCATTGCAGTCGCGCAGGCTTTGCGGTTTGTTGATAATCCATGCCCCTTCACGTTCTGCCTGTTCCAGAATATAAGTGGTATAAACAAAATTCATATCGAATGGCGGATCTTTACGCATCAGCACCACGTCATAAGCCGCAATCGACTCTTTTTTCTTTTCACCCAGTTCGTAGTAATGGTTATAGTCTTCAAATACCTGCAAAGGCGAGATCAGACCAAAGGCCTTACCTTGGTCGATATATAAATCTTGCTGTAATGCATAACCGAGTTCATGTCCACGGCGTGCAGCTGCCCATAACATGGCCATGGTTGAATCTTTTTTCAGGTTTACATTTTCGATGGGATCCATCACAACAAGTACGCGCATGTCTGTGTGCTCTTTCTTAAAAATACATTAGCAAGGAGTATAGCCTGTGCAGTTTCTTTTGTTTATGGTGATTTTGCATGACTAATTTTGTATAAATGCTTAAATACTTTAATCAACAAGAGCATTTATCATGCAGCAGGCAATTGTCGGCTTTCATCTGGATGAAGAAAATCATTGGGTCGCTGAACTGACCTGTGGTCATGGTCAGCATGTGCGGCATGATCCACCTTGGCAAAACCGTCCTTGGGTCATGACCGAACAAGGCCGTAAAGAAAAACTGGGCGTCTTATTGGACTGCAAAAAATGTGAAATATACGAAGATTAATATCTTCTAAATCAAATCAGTATATACTCACCCTAAGTATTTTATCTTGACATAAAATTGATTAAAAACCTGAATAAAAAATAATAATACCTTGTTTGCAAATGCATCTAATTTTATAATTTAACGATTATTTTTCGAAATCATGGTTCCCAGCATAATAATAAAGGTACTGACCCCACCAATCAGTAAACTCATCAGGGCAATTTCCAAGGTGATTTTATGATGCCAGCTCTGATCGGGAATCCAAGGCAAATGCAAATTTTCCCCAAAGATAAAGTTAATAGTACATATAATCAGAAAACCAATTGTTGTAGAGATTAGTAAAGTCACCACTAGGTTTTTCCACATCTTGTAGCCCACTAGCATGACAATAATGGCTAAACCTACCACCATTATAATCGATACAAATAAAACACTGTTCCAGTAATCCATTCCTAGCACTCTTATTTTAAATTAATTAAAATTATGAAATTCTTATAATTAATTACTTAATGTTTATTTTAATATAGACGGATTACAATTTGTAAACAATGATCATAACTATCTTATTCATTTTATTTGTAAAGAGACTTTATGAGGTTTAATTCATGCTTTAATGAGTTTCTTTTAAAAATATTGTTCTTTTTTGATAGAAAAATTTTGATCAAGATTTATATATTGAGAAGAACATTTAGATGAATTTAATTTTGAAGAAGATAATATAACTTATCGAATTTAAAGTTTATCTAGATCAAAATTTCTATCTTATCATTTCTTTCAAATACAGTCGTCTGAACAGAATTTTTCTTCTCATAAAAAGTGAAGCCTTAGATTACTAAGACTTTACTTTTTATCTGGTGAATCAGGTCTTAGATTCCGTATTTCACACGATAAGCTTCCATCTTCGCCAATGCATCATTATCGCCTTTTGCATCTAGGTAATTCATTAAATCTTTCATGGTAATCAGTGCATGTACTGGGATTTCTAGTTCTTTTTGCACTTCCTGAATGGCGGATAATTCACCTTGGCCTTTTTCCTGACGGTCAAGAGCAACCAGTACACCTGCAATTTGTGCACCAGCATTTTTCAGGATAGTGACCACTTCACGAATCGCAGTACCAGCTGTGATCACATCATCAATGATCCAGACTTTTTTCCCTTCCACTGAAGCACCTACCAGCACACCACCTTCACCATGATCTTTGGCTTCTTTACGGTTAAAGCCCCACGGCACGCTTACTCCATGATTTTGAGACAGTGCCACTGCTGTAGCTGCTACAAAAGGAATGCCTTTGTATGCTGGTCCAAAAATCACTTCAACATTGTCACATCCAGTTAATTTTGCAGCATAGCCAGAAGCCAGTAATGACAAGGCTTCACCGTCATTGAGCAAGCCAGCATTAAAAAAATAAGGACTCACACGTCCTGATTTTAAAGTAAACTCACCAAATTTAAGCACACCACGTGATAATGCGAGTTCGATAAAAGCTTGCGGGTTAAACTGAGCTGGCGTTGACATGAGGTGCTCCTAAATCCATTAATTAAGGGTAAGACTTGCGCATGATACCAAAGAGTAGCTATCCAGGTGATCAAAAAATTCTTCGTGTCGTTTCAATTAATGTCAACGGTTTACGTTCCTCTGTCAGCAAGGGCTTGTTAGAGTGGATCGAACAGTCTGATGCCGATGTGATCTGCATGCAGGAAAGCCGGATTACCCATGCGCAGTGGACTGACAAATTCAAGCCTGAAGGCTGGTATACTCACCTGTTCCCTGCCGAGCGTCCGGGTTATGCCGGTACAGCGATTTACAGCCGTCTGCCTTTTGTTTCGATTACCGATGGGCTGGGTTTTGAACTAGCTGATTCTCAAGGCCGTTTTATCTCGGCAGAATTTGACTTGGGTCTGGAAAAAACAGCGCATATCTGTTCCCTGTATTTACCTTCAGGTTCTTCGGGCGATGAAGCGCAGGCACGTAAAGATCACTTTCTGGAAGAATATGCAAAAATCCTGAAACAGTGGCGCGATGAAGACAAATCCATCATTGTCTGTGGTGATTACAACATCGTGCATAAACGTATTGATATTAAAAACTGGTCGGGCAACCAGAAAGCCTCGGGCTGTTTACCGCAAGAACGTGCCTGGCTGGATCATATCTATGATGAACTCGGTTACGTGGATACTTTCCGTGAAGTCCGCAAAGAAGCCGAATTATACTCCTGGTGGTCAAACCGTGGACAAGCACGCGCCAAGAACGTGGGCTGGCGGATTGACTATCAGGCCTGTTCCCCGGACTGGAAAGACCGTACTGTAAATGCCTGGGTCTATAAAGATGAATGGTTTAGTGACCATGCACCCGTAATTATTGACTATAAAATCTAAAACTGACCTAAAGATTGAGTGAACAGTTGTTCACTCAATTAAGGCTTATCTCTTACATGACATGACGTATTTTTTGGGTTTATCTCAATGTAATAACATAGCATTATAGCGCTACGGCACAAGGACATGTCAGGACGACAACATAAGGACAGGACGCCGTAGGACGAAAATAAAACAGACTATAGATTTAGCTTGTTTTGCATGGATGTGACATTGGACGTTGGATTGAGACCCGCATGATCAGGATGATTAAATGCGGGTTTTCTCTTTCTATCATTCCCAAATTTTTATTTTTCTTATTATTTAGATTGTTCTTTTTCTTGCTGCTCATATTAAAGCTGCTTGATGTCATTTTGATGACATGACTTTTCTGCTATTTAAAATTTTTTCCTTTTTTTCATTTGCTTTTGCATGGTCTGCTGCTGCCAATTTGGTTAAGCTAGTTCATGATTTAAATTTTTTAGATGGCAGCTATGTTAAAAATTTACGGAATTAAAAATTGTAGTTCGATGAAGAAAGCCTTTGATCTGCTGACTGAGCAAGGTCTGAGTTATGAATTTCATGATTATAAAAAACAGGGCATCGATGCTGAAACCATCAAAACCTGGCTGGATGCCTTGGGTCAGGATGTAGTCCTGAATAAGAAAGGCACCACCTGGCGTAAACTTACTACTGAAGAGCAGGAAAATGCGCTTGCCAATGAAAATAATCTGATTACCACTTTAACTACTCATACCAGCTTAATCAAACGTCCGATATTACAGACCGCAACTGGTTTTATCGCTGGTTTTGACGAAGCCGCTTATCGAGAGTTAAAAGACCAATCGTTCGATAAACGGGAAGAATAAAAAAAGCCTGACAGAGGTCAGGCTTTTTTTATGGTAGTTTTTAGAGAACGGTTCTGATCCGTTATTTGGCACGAATCCAGGTCTGGTTACGACCTAAAGCAGACACGCCGATATAACCGCGTAGCTCAAGCTTCTTGCCACCATCTGTCAGGTTGCCTTTCAATTTGTAAGTTTTACCAGATTTTGGATCTAGGATCGAACCACTGTCATAGCTGGTTCCGCCTGTATTTTTCAGGCCTTTCACAATCGTCAAACCTTTCAGCGATTTATTGTGATACGGACCTTCACATTTTGTACAAGCATTTTCTTCACCCGGTGTTAATACCGATTGGATGCTTGCAGATAATGTCCCATTTTTTTGCTCAGTAAATTTTACTATAGCCTTTGGTTGTTTGGTTTCGTCGTCAATCGTTTTCCAAACGGTACCATTTAAAGGATCTGCAGCATTGGCCAGCGCAGATAAGCCGAGTAGTCCTAACATTAGCGTAATTTTTTTCATTTTTCTTCATTTCCCTAGTCTGAGATAGACCGATGTAGTATTAAAAAGTCACAACATTTTTGCAATTTTTACCTGTGACTATTTAGTGTAACCTTGTAAACATTGTTGGTAAATAATCAACATAATCAATAAAAGCAGAAAAAGATGGAAAGAAGATGAAGATGAGCCCCGTGACGAAACAATTAATTACAGAAAGTCTTTTAAAAGCGACCATCCGCGCGCCTAGTCGGTTCAATCTTCCTCCAAGCTCCTTACGGGTCGCACTGGAGCAGATGTGCAAGATTTTTCCGCAAGATAAGTCCGTACAAATCCGTTCGCTCCGGCTGGCAGGTGTACATGCCGAGGAAATCAAACCACAGCAGGAATCCAGCCAGCTGATTTTCCATATTCATGGTGGTGCTTTTTATCTCGGTTCCTTAAATACCCATCGTGCCTTTATGACCCAGATTGCCGCTCGCACCCAGATGCAGGTACTGCATATTGATTATCCTCTGGCTCCTGAATCTGCTTATCCTGAACCTTTGGAGGCCCTATTTGATGTCTATAATCTGTTATTAGATCAGGGCATTCAGGCTAAGGATATTATTCTGTCCGGAGATTCGTGTGGTGCTAATCTGGCGTTGGCATTGGCACTCAAATTACAGCAGGAAGGCCTACCCCAAGTGAGTGGGCTAATTCTACTTTCCCCTTTCCTTGATCTGACCCTGACCAGTGAATCACTACGCTATAATCAGAAACATGATGCCCTGCTGTCGATTGAAACCCTGAAAACCGGGATTGAGTATTATGTACCGAGTGCAATGGATCGTGGCGATCCAGAGATTTCCCCATTTTTTGCCGATCTCAGTGGTTTGCCGCCGATACATATACAGGTGGGATCTAAAGAGATTCTGCTGGATGATGCCACACGCTTCAAGGAAAAAGCGGAACAGGCGGGTGTCGAGGTTGAATTCAAGTTATATACCGGCATGTGGCATAATTTTCAGATGTTTAGTGCCTGGTTTGAAGAGGCTCGACAAGCGCTGGCGGATCTCTCAGAGTTTGCTCATCGTCTAGATCGAGACTAGAAATTTAGAAGAAGCCATAAAAAAGGTCAGCAATTGCTGACCTTTTTGTTCATTAATTTTCTATCGCTTTTTAGATCTGGCTTACCTGCGCCATCGCCGTTTCAATTGCCTGCTGTTTCGCAGCATCGCCCATATTGACGCCTTCAGCACGAATCACATGCACATCAGTTACACCAGTAAAGTTAAATACTGTTTTCAGGAAAGCTTCCTGGAAATCGACCGGGCTTTGTTCGCCATAAATACCACCACGGCTACTGGCAATATAAACTTTCTTTTCACCTGCCAGACCCACTGGGCCATTTTCTGTATATTTAAAAGTACGCCCTGCCACACTAATGCGGTCAATCCAGGCTTTTAAGGTAGAAGGTAGACCGAAGTTATACATAGCGGCACCAACCACCACGATATCCGCCTGTAAGTACTGCTGTAAAATCTGTTCACCTAAAGCCGCCTGCTCAAGATTCTGACCCATCAAAATTTCAGCAGTTAAATGTGGGATCGGCCGTGCAGCCAAGTCCAGATATTCGAGCTCAACTGCTTCACCATGTTTCTGTTGAAGCTGTCCCACAATAGCTTGAGTCAACTGACGAGAAATAGAGGCATCGCCTAAAATACTGGAATCGATCTGTAAAATTTTCATTGCTTAATTTGGTCCGTTCATTGTTCGGGAATAGACATAGCTTAATAAATTTTAAATAATGAAATAATGGGGTTAAATAAAACACTTCATTGCGTATTTAGAACAATAAATTCCCAACTTAATTTTTCTCCTTTTTTTTAATTTTTGATAAATATTACTGATTATCAATGAATTAATTTTATGTTGTATTTCTGTAAATAATTAAAGCAATATTTTTCCATCTTTTAAAAACTTAGCAATAACAATAAAGGTCAGACCTGTTGTATGAAGCGAATGTCAGCAGTATTACAAAAATTCCAGAATCATCGACTCAAGAAATATCTGATCGAAGATGAAGTAGTGATGAGCTGGGGGATTTTGAAAAAGTGTATCCTGATGCTGGCACTTGGCTGTGGCATACATATAAGCTGGCTAAGTTGGGATCTGTTTGTCCTGTCACATCCACAATACTGGCAGCATGTCCATATTGACGTTGTTTGTTCCCAGGTTCACATGAATGGCCTGTTTTTACTGGCGCTGGTTCTTTTGATTTATCCCTGTTATAAATTTCAGGGCAATGCGCTAATAGAACGATATTTTCCCTATCTGGCAGTGGGTATCTTTGTGGTTTCCCTGTGTCGGGATGCGTATATCGTAGGCATGATTAGTCCGGAGCCACAATTGCCTATGTCTGCCTGATGACGGTAGGACTGGTCCTGTTTCACCGGAGACTGATCTATAGCATGCTGATTCCGGCCTCACTGTTTCTGGTGACTTGTGCCTATTTAAGCTTTAACCAACAACTGCCTTATTCACCACTCTTTAATATTCAGGACCAGTTTTTCCATAATAGCTTCTGGCTATTATCAATGCTGTATTTTATCCTGCCGATTCTTGCTGTCTGCATGATTTTATTTGAGATTTTACTCAGTCAATGGCGCTATCGTGAACAGCTGATTAACCATCTCAGCCAGATTGATCCCTTGACCAACTTGTTTAATCGCCGCAGCATTAATCAGTGTCTAGATCAGTTAAATAGTACTGCGATTTTTAACTATGCCCTGGTGCTGCTGGATCTGGATCATTTTAAAAAGATCAATGACTACTATGGACATCACAAGGGCGATGAAACACTGGTACAAGTCAGTGCGGTACTGAACCAGCAATTACGTGAAAGTGATGTGGTGGGCCAGTTCGGTGGTGAAGAATTGATTCTGGTCCTGAATAATTCCAGCCTGGAAAAAGCTCAGCAGGTTGCAGAGCGTTGCCGAAGCGCGATCCAGCAACTACAGATTTTTAGTGATGAAGGACAGTTAATTCCGGTGATTGCCAGCTTTGGTATTGCTATTTCAAAACCAGAATTACGCCCGCAGCAACTCCTGAGCCAGGCCGATCAGGCCCTTTATCAGGCCAAAGTCAATGGACGGAATCAGGTGAAATCTTATCTGGAACCTCTAAAAGTTCAACCGGCCTGATATTTTCGGCTTTATTCACTTTAAAGCATGTACCAGAAAAGTTTTAAAGTGAATGTTAGAGCTGTTCTAAACGCTGTAGCTGTGCCAATAACTCTGCTCCATTAAATGCACCTGTCAAACGTAAGCTGCGAATCTCCTGCTGCTGAGTATCGAGAAATAAATAGGTCGGTGGTCCCAGAATTTCCCATCGATTAAGTAAAGTCTGATGCGTAGCATCATACTGACTAAGATCGAGCTTGATCAGAAAATAAGGGGCTAAGGCCTGCTGAACAGCAGCTGCCTTTAATACTTTATGTTCAATCGGCTGACAGGCCACACACCAATCAGCATAGACATCAATAATGACCTTCTGCCCTTCCGGTACTATAGCCAGTAACTGTTCAAATTCAGTAGCTGTTTTTGCTATATGCCAACTCGCCTGTTGTTGGGCAGTTTCAACAAAAAAGCGCTGACTATGTTGATACTGACTATATGTAATATAAGGCACGGCGATAGCCAAACAGATGATATAAAGCCAGCGCAGTCCGGTATTTTTCCAGAATAATCGTGCCAGAACATAGGCAACAAAGCTTAAGCCCAAGCCTAGCGACAACCACTGCAATGCAGCTTCTGAAATCAACGGACGAATAAAATACAAGGCCAGAGCCAGCATGATGAAAGCAAAAAGCACTTTCACCTGATTCATCCAATGCCCGGCTCGGGGTAGGATGCGTGCTCCCATAATACTGGCCAGCAGCAACGGAGTGCCCATACCGAAACCCAACGTAAACAACAGCACTGCGCCTTGCCATTGGTTCTGGGTCTGGGAAATAAACAGTAATGCACCAGCTAATGGTGCCGTCATACAAGGCCCGACCAGCAAGGCAGAAACAGATCCCATAACCGCAGCGCTGACCAGAGTTCCCCCTTGCTGCATCGCCTGAACCCGGTCCAGACGCTGCGTCAGACGCTGTGGCATTTTAATTTCAAACAGGTCAAACAGGTTGAGGGCAAATACCACAAATAGTGCACTAAATGCCATGAGGGTGGCAGGTTGCTGTAACCAGCGCTGAAAGTTGAGTCCGGCTGAAGACGCGATCAAGCCCAGTACCGCATAGACTGTGGCCATACTGCTTACAAAGCTTAGGGCAATCATCCAAGCCTTGATGCCTTTGCTATCACGAACAATCAGTGAAGTCAGAATTGGCAGCATCGGCAAAGAGCATGGCGTAAATGCCAGCAAAATGCCCAAGCCAAAAAACAATAGTAATCCATAAGCTAGCGAACTTTCAGCGAGACGTGCAGACCATTGCTGATCTTGTGCCGAGTCACTGCTAGATCGTGTAGAAATGACTTCGACGATTTTGCTGTCTGTATTTCCTGATTCTAGATCATCAGCAGAATTTGCCATAATCCGGTTGTGTTGCGAGGAAGAGCTGCTTAGATCCAGTAACCTTTTATTACCCGAGCTAGTAGATTCAGATTGCACCAGACCGGATAAGTCAGTCTTGAATTCAATGGTTTGAGGAGGATAACAAAGCCTGTCTTTGGCACAGCCTTGCCAGCTGACCTGATAAGTTTGACCCGCCTGTGTCGGAATCTGAACTTTTAATTGCTGATAATAAACCTGGGTATGACCATAGTTTTCATCATATAGATCTTCAGCGGGTGGTAATTGCAAGGTCATCGGCTGACTTCCCTGCTTTAGTTCTACCTTATGCTGATAAAGATAATAGTTTTGCGGAATTTCCCAGCTAAGTTCAGCCTGTTGCTGAGTGACTGAACTGATACTCAGAGGGAAAGCCTGCTCAGGCGAAAGCAAAGGTGCTTCTGCCTGAGCAATATTGCTAAGCAACACTGTGCCCAATAAGACTGGAGAAAATACTTTTCTCCCGATCTTAAACCGTAGTACTTTGGTCATATCGAAATAAGAGCAGCTTAGAATAGGAACGATACGCCCAAGCCTGAGAAGTAACCTTTATTCTGACCTTCCAGATCCACCCCGACACTGGCATCAAGCTGTACCTGATCATTCAATGCATACATAACGCCAGTGCCTAGCGCATATTCATTATCCTGACTTTCGGCTTTGCGATAAATCAGTTCTGAATAACCTGACCAGCGATCAGCAATCTGATAGCCTAAAGTCGGAATCGCAGTAATCGCCCAGTTGCTATCCTGCCATTCATAACGCATGGTCAGTGCAGTATTCACCAAATCATTATATTGATAAGCAACTGCTGAGCTCAGACTGTAAATATCTTCTTCATTGCTAAAATTAGCATTACCTGTGGCAATAATGGCTTCAGCCATCAGCGCCATACTGAGTTTTTCATCATCCAGATCAATGGCTTTTTTCAGGCCAATACTGACATCGCCTAGACCGTCATCCTCTTCAGTCTGGCCATTGAACTTGGTTTGTGACCAAGCCGGACCGGCCCAGCCTAAACGTAATTCCAGA
Organism: Acinetobacter sp. YH12233; assembly: GCF_013417725.1. Classification (NCBI taxonomy): domain Bacteria; kingdom Pseudomonadati; phylum Pseudomonadota; class Gammaproteobacteria; order Moraxellales; family Moraxellaceae; genus Acinetobacter; species Acinetobacter sp. YH12233. Next base: position 2,748 of record NZ_VPDK01000054.1, on the reverse strand, counting down.
TCATCAGTCAAACCGGTACGCAACAAGACGTCGGCATTTAAAGTGGTTTTTTTCAGCTTGCTTCCATCCTCAGTCGCTTCACTATAAGAGAAACTCGGTAAACCCTGTTCCCAAGCTAACTGACCCACTGGAACTGTACTGGTGCCCAGACCTTCACCTGGTCGGTCAAACTCTACCGCTGCACAAAGCTGTGCACTCACACCCATCAGTGCCATCAAACCCAATATTCTTAAAGTTGTCTTCATCTTGCTGGAGCTCTTTCTTAAAATTTAATGTAATTCCTTGGTCATTTTTGCGCCATGACTACGCAATAATTCTAGGGTCTGTTTTTCTTCTTCCAGTGCTTCTGCCCAGTTAATTTCATCAAAATCACAATCAAAGAATAAATCACTAATCGATGACAAGATGGTTAAACCTTCTTCATCCTTGCTGTTTGGATTGACTTTTTCTTCTAATAGGCGCTGCACTGCAGGTACACAGGCTGCACTGGCCGCATCCCAAAGCGGGCCATAAACCTCTTCAGCATCCCAGAGATGCAAATTGACTTTGGCCTGAATCAGCGCTTCCAGAATCTGTAAATGTACATCCAGACGTTGCTGTTTTTCTTCGGCAGTTAATGGACTACCCGCTTCATAAGCTTCGCACACTTCTTCCCACCATTTGAACAGACCATCCGACCAGATGGAAATAACTGGACCTTTTTCCAGATCAATAAAATTCGGGTTAAGTCCATCTGCCAAAAGCTGTTTGACCTGACCCAGATTAAGTTCTTCGAGTGCTTGCACAAAAAGCTGTTGTTGCACAGTTAACATGATGGAGCTCACTTCAAATTCGTTTTTCACTATTATGCCGAATAAAGCAGGATTTGTTTTGTTCACATTCGTTTATTTTATCTAAAATTGAAAAAAGCCCCGTAGGGCCTTTTTCATCTGCAAATTATTTATTGTTCTAGATCTATACCTGTATCTTCTTCCGCAAGTTTTAGCGGAGTGCTACGTACGTTATCTTTTTTCTCAATCACATGTTCCAGACTGCGTTTTAAACGGTCAATAGCACCATGAATGGCAGTATCAACATTATGACCATGATGGTTCACGACAATTGGCTTCAAGCCGGCAGGACGTGCTTCGATCATGCAGCGAATATCGTCATCGCCTCCTTTGGCGGCATTTTCATCGCTAAGATGCACTGAGAAATGGGTAATACGCTCACTGTGGCGCTGGAATTCCTGATTTAATTCGGTACGAACGTAAGTAATTAGACGATCACTATTGCGAATGTTTTTATCGGTACGGAGTTCAATGTTCATAAAATACCATCCTCAAATCATTTTAACTTTTTAGTGCAGAATTTTTATCTTGGCACGTGTATAGCTTGCTGTTTTATATTGCATTTCACATCTTCAAATCGCTTTGGATAAAACCCTCCAGCTTGAATGATGAACACATTTTTGAGTCTGCAGAACCGTGTTCCTATACTTCGAATATCGGTCCTCTGTTGAAAATATGCAAGTGATATTTTGATTTTTTTAGCAAAAGGACAACCGATCGTGACAACTGCTTACCGGATCATGATTGACCTTCCAGATTTGGGACAATCGAAATACTATTCACATGACTTTCCCAAAATTAAAGCAGTCTTTGCCCTGTTCATAGAGGATCTATGTCTTTACTTTAACCAGCTTCAAAATTGAATCTCTATTCTTAAAATTAATTTAAATATAAAGACTTAACTTCATTTAAATATCCTATAAACCTTCTTCTCCCAATATCTCAAATTATCATCAGCTCAAGACGATGAAATATTTCTGTCAACGATCAATTTTGACTTTATTTTTACTTATTAATCTGTATCCTTAAGCTGCTTTCTCGGGGGAGATATTTAAATGAAATTTACACAAATCGCGGCACTTTGTGCATTCGCTTCAACAGCAGCTTTCACTCAGGCAGCAGTTTGGCAAGATTTTAGTTTGTCAGCTTTATATGGTGAAAACTATAAAGCACCATTTGCAGCGGGTAATGAAAAAATTGATCAATCAACCATTACTGCTGAATATGCAGCTGGTTTAAAATATGGTGATATCTTCGCCTTTGCTGACCGTACCAATAATGACTTCGGTAATGAAACTTACTTCGAAGTTGCACCGCGTTTAAGTTTAGGTGCAGTCACTGGTCAAAAGCTTGAACTTGGCCCAATTAAAGACGTACTTATTGCGACTACTTGGGAAGGCAATAGCGGTGCGAGTGACTTTAATAACTACCTATACGGGATCGGTTTTGCACTTGATATTCCATATACTAGCTATGCAAATATTAATTTCTACAAAGCTGACAATGACCTGCAAAAAGATGATTATCAAATGACGATCACTTATGCAGTTCCATTTAAAATTGGTGGCGAAGAGTTCCTGGCAGATGCTTTCCTGGACTGGTCAACCGCTGAAGGTCCTGATCAAAAAAGCGAATTGAACTGGACTTCACAATACAAATGGAACGTTGGTAAGCATATCTCTCCTGAGACTAAACTTTACCTCGGTATTGAACATTCTATTTGGAATAACAAATTCGGTACTGACATTGATCAACACGATGTCAGCGCATTGGTTAAATACCACTTCTAAGTTTGTCTTGTCCTGAAATAGATTGACAGTATTCCACTTCAAACCGAGTTAAGCAATTAGCTCGGTTTTAGTTTGCTCATACGTCTGATTCGGGGTGTTCATATTTAAACTTAAATGTGGTCTATAGC
>NZ_VPDK01000053.1:0-15074 GCF_013417725.1 Acinetobacter sp. YH12233 | reverse complement strand
AAGGATCTCAATCCAGGACAGACATACCGATGGCGAAGAACGTTGGCAGACCATTGGAAAAGTGAAAGGCGTACTAATGCTCTTAGTAGCTCATACCATCTTTGATGAAGATGACTGTGAAATCATACGAATCATTAGTGCAAGACAGGTAACAAAAGCGGAGCGAGATAGATATGAGCATGGTTAGATACTCACGCAAAGAACTGAATGAAAAATTCAGCGACAAGCAAGATGCTGAAATTGAACGCTTGCTTGCTAAAGGGACGGTTCCTGATGATCAGCTAGATCTATCAGATATTCCTGAAATTACAGACTGGAGCAATGCTGTACGCCACAATCAATTCTATCGTCCAGTGAAGCAACAAACATCTATTCGTTTAGATGCTGACGTACTTGCATGGTTCAAAGCACAAGGTAAAGGCTATCAAACACGAATGAATGAAATTTTACGGGATGCCATGCTAAAAGAATTAAAAAATCATCAGTAAAAATGGGAGCTTAAGCTCCCATTTTTAACCTTGTATAAAGTGTATCATGTTAGTTTCAAAAAACTTAATTATCCGTATCATCTACTTCATAAGAAAACTCTAATGGGCTTGCTGAGGTCCAACCAGTTCGTTCAGGCATTCCATGATAGTGTCGTTTTATACTTCCTTTAGTAGCTATAACTTTAAAACCTCTACGCATAAAAGCATTTACAACTCTATCTCTCGGATGTTTTTTAGAACCAGGAGAAGCTGAAACAAGGGCCGTTTTTTGAAAAATACTAGGTTCAGAACCTGAAGCACTACCAATTAAACGATCTAATGATTCTGTGGAAACATTTCGGCGGCTACCATGATGTGGAACTTGCACAAATTTAATGTATTCCTGAATTTGCAATCCATGATTTTCAGCATATTCAGCAGCTTTAGTTAATGCCTTCACACCACTGTCACCAGTAAGTAGAATTCCTTTATTTAAGATATCCGCATATAAAATTACACTACTATCATTTTCTGCTGATGTTTCAACATTATTAGGTAAATTCTCTTCATTCCATGCTTCACGTAGTATGTTTTTAACGGTTTCAGCGAAGCTTTCCAGACTATCAACAAATTTCTCAATTACTAATTTTGCTTTAGTTGGCGTTTTTGAAAAGTCTGGTACTAATGTGTTTATGTACCATTCTTTATCAGGAGACAAAACCGTAAATGGTCCTATCTGAGCACCAGCATAAGGTTCATATATAGGAATAGATTTTTCTTCAGCCAGTTCATATACGCAATGAGCCATTCTTAGTTTCTCTTTCATACGTTCACTAAGACTATTCGCTGTCATACGTCCATCATGGAATAGATCTAAAATCTCATCACTATATTTCCAAGGCTGATGAATCCAAACTTCCCCAACGTCCATATTTTCTAAGACATAAATTAACCCAGAAACATGGTCACCATCAGGATGTGAATTGATTAAATAATCAATTTTATGTGTCCCATAATATTTTTTAATATGTGCAACCATAGCTTCACCAGATTTTCTGGTTCCACCATCATAAGCAATAATTTTTTCTATTCCGTCTTCAAAATAATGGAAGAGAATACAATCACCACTCTTTTCACCATTCCCAACAGGTAAAAATTCTATCTCATAACTTGTAATCATTATTAAGTACTCAAATCATTCTGTTAGAATAGATGAGGATACTTTTTTGAATTTCAATTAAAAATGAAAGACTTATTTGGCTATTTTGATGAATACACATTAAAAGCACGATTCTTGCCAGCCTGTATTGCTGGATTACCATTATTAGCTCTTATAGCATCTTATTTTGACTGGAATAAATTTTTAATATCCAATGTCATCGTTGGTGTTCTTATCGGATTTTTGATGGTATTTCTACTATCAAATGTTGCAAGATATATGGGCAAAAAAGTAGAAAAAAACTCATTAGTTGATTGGAAAGTTTTACCCTCAACCGAACTTATGAGACATAGTGATAATTCTTTAAATAAAGTAAAAAAAGATAAGATTCATGAGCTACTTACACAAAAGTCACCTTTCACTATGCCTTCTCCTCAAGAAGAAATTGCTGATCCAAATATGGCTGACAATGTGTACAGTGAAACTATGACTTGGTTAAGAGGAAAAACTAGAGATGAAAAAATATTACTTAATGAAAATATTACCTATGGATTCATGAGAAATAGTTTGGGATTAAAATGGATAGCGCTATTGATATGCTTAATCTCATTCATAATTTTAGTTGCTTTATTTTTCCTCAATTATGAAAGTTCTTTAAAAGATTTTCATCAACTCGGTATTTTTATAAAAAAAGTTAAAATGGCTTTATGGCTAACTTTAGTAGTTAGTCTTTTAATGCCTTTGTATTGGAGTTTAATTATTAATAAAAATAACTTACGTAGAGCAGCAATTAACTATGCAAAGACGTTAATAGACCTAACCTATAAAGTCTGATCCTAGCCAAAATAATAAACAATAGATCCTTTTTAAAAGAATCTATTTAACATAAAATCTCTTATGCGCAGTTCAGTTCATCAGCCGTAACCAAAAAAATAAATAGTGTTATATTTCAAAAAGTTATACTATAAAAATAGGTGGCACAGACCCGAAAGGCCGACTTGGAAACAAGTCGGCCTTTTTTTATGAGCGTTTTTGATAGTTTTTGCCAATAAAACTGTCTAAAAAACGCTCAATTTGGGTATTTTTGCCCAGTTATCAAGGTTCCAAGACAGAAATTATCCCCATTTCTTGTGGGTAAAATTTAGGATAGCGATTTTTGGCTAATTTCTTCTAGAATTTTATTTTTTACCCAGTTTGAAAAGTCTTTTTGACTTTGTGCAAAATATAAAATGTCAGCTTCATTAGCCAGATTAAAACTTATACTTTTGACTTTCCTTCTAACTTTTTCATACTTCGTATTTATTGCAATTTTTCGCCAATTTGTTTGATCTGCAATGTCATAAGCGGTAGGTATGACCTCACCATCATCATCTTCATGCGCACATATTTCAATATTATCTGCATTTAGAATACGGATTTCGTGCATTTCGATTTCTTTATTCGTGTATGAGGTAAACCCAAAGCATATAGAGACACCGTGTTTTGATACTATTAGGATATGTCCAAAAGCCTCATCAGTATCAGTATGAGATTGATCCATTAATATTTCACAGTGAATAACACGCCAGTCGGTTTCTTGTTTGAGTTGTGAAGCTAACATTGGAATCATATATGATCCATTTTTTGTGGGTTATCGTAATACGATAATCTTTATTTTAATTTTTTCAAGTCCTTTGATAAACTTTTTTAGGTAAGCATTCGGTGAAACCCATATTTGATTCCAAGACGGTCAAAACCTAATTTTTATAAGCAGATACTCGTTATACTTAAGCAAATTTAGGTATTACTAGAGATTCTTGCTTCATGACTCAGGTTCAACTTCAACAACTACAAAAACATCTTTGGAACATTGCAAACGATTTACGTGGAAAAATGGGGGCTGATGAGTTCCGTGACTACATTCTCGGCTTCATTTTCTACAAATACCTGTCTGAAAAAGCGATTAGCTTTGCCAATGAACTGTTGCAAGATGAAGGCTTGGCAGAAAAATACCATCAACTTGATGAAAATAACCCTGAACATGCTGAACTGATTGATGGCATTAAAGAAAACTCAGTCGAAGAAGTCGGTTATGCGCTGGCACCAAAGCAACTGTTCCATACAATTGCTGAGCGTGGTCGTCAAGGTGAATTTATCCTTGATGAGCTTTCAAAGGCACTGTTGCAAATAACCACGAATGGTAAGCTGAAGACTGTTTTAGCTAAAGGTGCAGCATATGAATCCTTTCCATGGTCGGCATTTTCAGGGCGAAATCATTCTTTGGGCTGTGCGCTGGTATTGTAAATATGGCATTAGCTATCGTGAACTGCAGGAAATGCTGGCCGAACGGGGTGTGAATGTTGATCACACGACTATTTACCGTTGGGTTCAACGTTATGCTCCTGAAATAGAAAAACGTTTACGCTGGTATTGGCGTAATCCTACAGATCTGAGCTCGTGGCATATTGATGAAACCTATGTAAAAGTGAATGGACGATGGTCTTATCTGTATCGTGCAGTCGATCAACGTGGCGATACCATTGATTTTTATCTTTCTTCTAGACGTAATACCAAATCAGCATATTGTTTTCTTGGAAAAATTTTAAATAATGTGAAGAAGTGGCAAATTCCACAAGTGATCAACACGGATAAAGCACCCACATATGGACGTGCTTTATCACGGTTAAAACGGGAAGGTAACTGTCCACCAGACCTTGAGCACAGGCAGATTAAGTATAAAAATAACGTGATTGAATGTGATCATGGCAAGCTAAAGCGGATCATCAGGGCCACATTAGGATTCAAATCTATGAAGACGGCTTATGCCACAATTAAAGGTATTGAAGTCATGCGTGCACTACGTAAAGGACAAGCATCGTCATTTTATTATGGTCAGCCTCAGGGTGAAGTGTGTCTAATCAACAGGGTTTTCGGTCTCTAAGTACTTTTTAAAGGGAACATCATCGACTCAAATCTCTATTTGCAACAGTGCCACTCAAAAAGAGTCCGATGGATACAGTGTTGGCAGGCAAAGGCGAACCTGTCGCAATCCTCAATCGTAATACACCAGCGTTTTACTGTGTTCCAGCTGATCTGTATGAAACGATGATGGAACAACTAGAAGACCTAGAACTGAATAAGATTGCAGATGCTCGTGCGAATCAGAAACGCATTCGAGTAAATATTGATGACCTATAAGTTAGACTTTTTAGAAGAAGCATTAGCAGAATGGAATAAGCTAAATCCAAGTATTAAGCAGCCATTGAAGAAGCAGTTGATCAAGGTTTTGTAGAATCCTCGCATTCCCAAAAACAAGTTGTCAGGATATCCTAACCGCTACAAGATTAAACTTCGTTGTATTGGTTATCGTCTGGTTTATGAAGTCGTTGATGATGAGGTAGTTGTCATCGTGATTGCTGTAGGCAGACGTGAAAACAATGCCGTCTATGATGATGCCAACTCTCGTCATTCATAAAAGATGTAATGCCTATAAGCAGGTAGTGTCTATGAAAACACTCATGTTTATGGGCATTTTTGATGTAGATAATCTTCGATTAGGTAGTAGTAAATTACAACTATTTTGAAATCAATAAACAACTATTATGAAACCAAAACGAAATCAATTTATAGGCAGGACATTTACTTCACACAAAGCAGTTGATCCCATTTAAAGTAGTTCTGTGTTAGCCGATTTCGTGACATATTCCATGTTCTGTTCGGCATTAAACTTGCGCCCAAGGCAATCTTGGTTTTGCCATACTTAAGATGAATCGCTTCAAGGGAATCCATCAAAGCATCACTGACTTCGATGTGCTTAATGTCGGTAAACATGTCATATACATGGCTTGCCTTTGGTTCGAGACACGTCAGAATCACGCCACATTTCTTGAATGCTATATCCTTTGCATACAGGCCATCAATCATCGATGTGGCGAGTTTAGAAAGCACCAACAGGTTGTCGGTAGGTTCTGGTAAAGCCAAGGATAAAGACTTGTTGTAGAAGGGCTTTGAGCTATCAAATGGGTTTGATTGTACGAAACCAATCAAACAACCACACAACAGATTATCATCTCTCAGTCTGCTAATCGCATCCATGACATACAATGACATGGCTTCTTTAAGATCATCAATGTGGTAGATGCGTTGACCAAAAGAACGACTAGCAATGATTTGCTTCTTTGCAGGTGGCGTATGTTCCAGTTCAATGCAAGCAATTCCATGGAGTTCCAATAAGGTTCTGTGCATCACTACAGAAAATTGGTCCCTGATCATCAGAGGGGAAGCCAAGACAAAATCCATAACTGAATGAATCCCCAGGCTGTTGAGCTTCTTAGAATGCTTTCGGCCTATGCCCCAGATTTCACCAACATCTATGGCTTGATGCAGAGTTTCAGCAGAGCATGGATCCATTGAAACCAAGTTGCAAACACCATTGAAGTAAGCGTTCTTCTTGGCAATATGGTTCGCTAGTTTCGCTTCAGTCTTTGAGCGTCCAATGCCAATACATACAGGTAAACCAAGCCAAGAAAGCACACGCTGACGAATCTGATGGGCATATTCAGTCAAGTCGTAATTCCCTGAATGAGCTGTCAGATCCAGAAAGCACTCATCAATTGAGTAAATCTCTTGCTCTTTGGGAGATACGAAATCGGACAGGATTTTCATGAATCTGCGAGACATCTCTGCATACAGTGCATAGTTGCTCGATAGCACCTGCACCTGATGTTGCTCTACGATGTCCTTGATCTGAAAGAGAGGAACACCCATGTTAATGCCCAAGTCCTTGGCTTCCTGAGATCGAGCTACAGCACAGCCATCATTGTTGGATAGCACAATGACAGGCTTATTGTTCAAACTTGGGTTAAAGATGCGTTCACAACTGACATAGCAGTTGTTGATGTCTACTAAAGCGTAGATCTTCTGGTGAGATGCTTGCATAAGCATGAAACCAATAAAGTATTAACGCTTTCTGAATGGCTTGATGACAAAAGTCACTACACCCCAAATCACCATTTCCTGCCCATCCTTTAGATGAATGTCAGAATACTCAGGGTTCTCTGCTTTAAGCCAATGGTTATGATCACCTTCAATCATGAGACGTTTTACGGTGAACTCATCGTCGATCAGTGCAATCACGATGTCTTCATGCTTGGCTTCAATGCTCCGGTCTACAATCAGTTCATCATCAATCTCAATACCTGCATCTCTCATGGAAAGTGAAGCTACTTTCACAACAAAGGTTGCGGCTTCATTTTTAATGAGGTGCTCATTCATGTCCAAAGTTTTGTCGACATAGTCCTGGGCAGGAGAAGGGAAACCGGCAGCAACCTTTTCTGAAGCCAAGGGAATGTGCATAAGTGTTGTAGGATCTACAAGCGTGATGGATGCCACATCATTGAAGCTTTGCTTCTCTGCCTCGTTGAGGTAATTCTTGATCTCTATGATTTTAGATACAGGTACTCTTACCGTTTTTGTAGGTTCATTATATTTAAGCTTTCTACCGGAACCTTCTCGGCTTCCCCCACGATTATTGCTCATGACTCATCTACTTTTTGATTTTGTGACGTAATCAAATATATGACTGAATGTATTACAGATTCAAGACTATTTCGATGAATGGTGAATAAACCTTATGGTTCCCATAAAGGGTATTGCAAACTTTCCCGCATTATCGCCACCTCACTGGAGGTGTACGACAAATAATGTCATCTGCATGCTTACGCACGCATAGATAATTGGTTACTATTCAATTAACAAATATTAGATAAGCTATTCATTGCAGGTTGATTTTATGGCTCGTGCTCCAAAGCAAACCAAACAAGAACCATTAGAGGTTGTACTGTGGAAAACAGCAGACAAGCTTCGCAAGAACATTGACGCTGCAGAGTACAAGCATGTTGTTCTTGGTTTGATCTTCCTCAAATACATCAGCGACACATTCGAAGCTCACTATAATCTCCTCGTAGAAGGCGATGGTGAGTTTGCAGGAGCTGACCCAGAAGACCGTGATGAATACACGGCATACAACGTATTCTTCGTTCCTGAAATAGCTCGCTGGTCTTACCTGTTAAACCAAGCCAAACAACCTAACATTGGCAAGTTAGTCGATGATGCAATGGAAGCTATTGAGAATGACAACCCTCAGCTCAAAGGCGTACTTCCTAAGGTCTATGCACGTCAGAATCTTGATCCTACGAGTCTAGGAGAGCTGATTGATCTGATTGGTAACATTGCACTAGGCGATGCGAAATCTCGCTCTGCCGACGTTCTAGGCCATGTATTCGAGTACTTCCTTGGTGAGTTCGCTTTAGCTGAAGGTAAGCAAGGCGGACAGTTCTACACGCCTAAATCCATCGTAAGCTTATTGGTTAATATGCTTGAACCATATAAAGGACGTGTATTCGATCCTTGCTGTGGTTCGGGTGGTATGTTCGTACAGTCTGAGAAATTCGTAGAGTCGCATCAAGGCTTAGTCGATGACATCTCCATCTATGGACAAGAGAGTAACCAAACCACTTGGCGACTCGCTAAGATGAACTTAGCGATTCGTGGCATCAACTCAGAGCATGTGAAATGGAACTCTGAGGGTTCATTCTTGAACGATGCACACAAAGACCTGAAAGCGGATTACATCATTGCTAATCCACCATTCAACGTCTCAGATTGGAGTGGTGAACAGTTAGTTGGTGATGCTCGTTGGTCATTGGGCACACCTCCTGCAGGTAATGCGAACTTCGCATGGATGCAACACTTCTTGTATCACATGAGTCCTAAAGGTCAGGCAGGAGTTGTACTTGCTAAAGGTGCGCTTACTTCTAAAACCAGTGGTGAAGGTGAGATTCGTAAAGCCTTGGTTTCAGAAGCCAATGTCATTGACTGTATTGTGAACCTCCCTGCAAAGCTGTTCCTGAATACCCAGATTCCTGCTGCTTTATGGTTTATGCGTCGTGATCGTGTTGGTTCAACCAAGTACAAAGACCGCAGCAATGAGATTCTATTTATTGATGCGCGTAACCTGGGTCATCTGATTAACCGCAGAACCAAAGTGTTGTCTGATGAAGACATCAAGCTGATCACTGAGACTTACCACAATTGGAGAAACCAAGATGGTGAGTATGAAGACGTTGCTGGCTTCTGTGCTTCTGTACCGCTTGAGAAAGTGGCAGAGTTTGATTATGTACTGACACCAGGTCGTTATGTGGGTTTAGCGGATGATGAAGATGAGTTCGACTTTAAGGAATGCTTTACTAGCCTGAAGGCTGAGTTTGAAGCACAGCTTGAAGAGGAAGCTAAGCTGAATCAAGCCATTGCTGAAAACTTGGCAAAGGTGATTGTATGAGTGAGTGGCAACAGCTTTCGTTAGGAAGTTTAATGGAAATCATCGGTGGTGGAACACCTAAAACCTCTGTATCTGAGTACTGGGGAGGTGATATTCCTTGGCTGTCAGTAGTCGATTTTAATACAGGGCTTAAATTTGTCAGTAGTACAGAAAAGACTATCACTCAAGAAGGTTTGAATAACTCGAGTACTAAACTACTGAATAAAGGCGACATTATCATCTCAGCTCGTGGAACTGTTGGTGTACTCGCAATTTTAGATAAACCTATGACGTTTAACCAATCCTGCTATGGTATTCGGTCTAAAAAAGGAATATCTGATACAGATTACCTGTATTACCTTTTAACTGATACAGTTCGAGAATTGACTCAAATTTCACATGGCGGTGTATTTGATACTATCACGAGAGCCACATTTGATGAGATTGAAGTAGCTGTACCACCACTCCCTGAACAAAAAGCCATAGCCTCAGTCCTTTCATCACTCGATGACAAGATTGGCTTATTGCATCGTCAGAACAAGACCTTGGAAGCCATGGCTGAAACACTGTTTCGTCATTGGTTTATTGAAGAAGCGAAAGAGGATTGGGAGGAAGTAACTCTAGCTGATGTTTGTACTCGTATCACTGATGGATCTCATAGTAGTCCTGCATCGGTTGAGGATGGGTATCCAATGGCTTCGGTAAAAGATATGTATGATTGGGGCATTAATCAGTCTACATGTCGCAAAATCTCTAAAGAAGATTACGAGGCTTTAGTACAGGCAGATTGTAAGGCATTACAAGGTGACATCCTAATAGCTAAAGATGGTAGTTATCTAAAACATGTCTTCCTTATGGAGGAGAGCTTAGATGTCGTCTTATTATCGTCTATTGCTATGCTGAGACCAAATGGTCAATACCACCCTATGCTTTTAACCTTATTCTTGAAACTGGATTCAACCCATGATTTGATGCAAAACATCGTCACTGGGGCTGTGATTCCAAGGATTGTCTTAAAAGACTTTCGTAAGTTTCCAATACAATTACCACCTAAAGATTTACAGGATAAAGCAGTCAAGATCATTAAACCAATATTTGAAAAATGTTGGGAAAACAACCGACAAATCCAAACGCTAGAAAACCTAAGAGACTCGCTTCTACCAAAGCTCATGAGTGGTGAAATCAGAGTCCAATACCAAACAGAAGAAGTTGCATAACATTGAGTGAAGTCATTTGATGGCTTCATCTTTTTTACATTCAGGGGTAAACATGAACAAGAAGCTAATAGGGGCTTTAATTGCAATCGTAGTCGTGATCTGTGGCTACCTGTATGCCACACCATACCTTGCACTCAATAACATCAAGAAAGCAGCACAGGCAGGTGATAGCGATACAGTATCCAAGTACATTGACTATCCAAGCGTGCGTCAGAGCTTCAAAGACCAGATGAATGCCATGATGGCTAAAGAGCTAATGAATCAAGACACTGATGGTTTTGCTGCATTAGGAGCAATGCTTGCTTCAACCATGGTCGATAAGATGATTGATGGCTTTGTCACACCTGAAGGGATGACCCTAATGCTACAAGGCAAAGACCTAAAACAATCAGCACAGCAGTCAATGGGTGGGCAAGATTCATCAAACCAAGAAAATGAAGAACCTAAGCCAGAGTATGAAGCAGGCTACACGTCCCTAAATGATTTTGAGGTGGTCATTAAAGATCAGGATCAATCCAAAGAAGTCAAAGTGCTCATGGCTCGTGATGGCTTAAGTTGGAAGATTCACAAGATCGCTGTGCCGATGGATTAAGTAGAAGAGAATAAGAGGAAAACAGAATGATAAAGCGCATGACTCAAATGGGAATTGGCTTGATTGCTGTAGTTGGCTTTGCTGCCACTGTCCAAGCAGCTCCAGCTAAATTCAATCATAGCGGTATACAAAAAGGTAAAGTCATAGAAACTTGTTATCACTCTCCTTGTTCAGTCGCCAAGTTTGTCTCTTACAAACAACTTAACAAGACAGCGACAGAATCCAAGATCCAAGTCACCTTGCTGGGTGGGAGCCGTGAGTGGGAAGCCAAGAAAATTGACTGGAACAGATCGCCACATAAAGTCACTGTGAATTGCTCATACAAACGACCAACAGTTCAGATCGGTTCACAAAAGACTCTGATTCCACTCAATGATGGTTTAGGTGTACCAGGTGTTCTAATGGTTGATGCTGAACTCTACCTCTATGCTTGCCATAAGTTTGAGGGAGCTATTGAGGATGCTGTGCAGAAGTATGGCTATAACGTGCAGGACGATGAATAAGGTTTCTCAGCTTTACATTCAGATAACAATTAATGAGTCCAGGCTATATGGACAAGTTTAGGGGGAAGTATTCAAGTGACTAAGATGACTGAATCAGACATTGAGCTGATGGCGATAGAGCAACTAGAGGGATTGGGCTATACCTATGTGTATGGACCAGAAATTGAATCCAAAGGAATCAATCCTCTGCGAAGCTATAAGCAGGTCATTTTGGAACCCAAAGTACTGGAGGCCTTGCAACGTCTCAATCCTCATTTGAATGAAGACAAGTGCATTGAGGCGCTGAAGCAAGTCACCAATCTGCATTCCCCAGATATGCTCAGCAACAACCAGGCATTCCACCGCTTACTTACTGAAGGCATCAATATTGAAGTGAGCAAGGATGGTAACACCCAAGGTGAATATGCTTGGCTTGTTGACTTCAATAATCCAAGCAATAACGAATTCCTTGTCGTAAACCAAGTCACCATCAAAGAAGATCGTTGGACAAGACGACCTGACATTATCATCTATGTGAATGGCTTACCTTTAGTGGTCATTGAGCTTAAAAATGCCACAGACGAGAATGCCACTGTAGAAGGCGCATATAAGCAGATCCAGACCTACCAAAGCCAGATCCCATCACTATTCACCTACAATGCCTTCAACGTCATCTCTGATGGTTTAGAGGCGAAAGCAGGCACTGTGTCAGCAGACCTGAGTCGTTACATGGCTTGGAAGACTTCTAATGGTCAAACCAAAGCAAAGAAGACGCAGGCACAGCTTGAAGTCTTACTACATGGTTTGCTCAATCCAGTGACATTACTCGACATGATCAGACACTTCATTGTGTTTGAATCCAATAAGCAAGAAGATGCCAACGGCTTAATCACTATTAAGACTATCAAGAAGATGGCTGCTTACCACCAGTACTATGCAGTGAATGCAGCAGTCCTCTCTACTATTCGTGCATCTGCAATGTCTTCGGACTCGAAATCAGCAGAACTTGCGATGCAACATCAGGGCAGGAGTAAGCTTGAACTTGTGCAACAACAAGCAGTCGGTGATAAGAAAGCAGGTGTAGTATGGCATACCCAAGGTTCGGGTAAATCTCTGTCTATGGTCTTCTACACAGGCAAGATTGTCTTGGCTTTGGATAACCCTACAGTCGTAGTCATCACAGACCGTAATGACCTAGATGACCAACTGTTTGGAACCTTTGCAGCATCAAGCCAACTGCTTAGACAAACCCCTAAGCAAGCAGATAACCGAGAAGAACTTAAAGAACTCCTCAAAGTTGGCTCAGGTGGTGTGATCTTCACAACCATTCAGAAATTCCAACCTGAAGATGGTGGTAGCGTTTATGAGCAACTCTCTGATCGAACCAACATTGTCGTGATTGCTGATGAAGCACATCGTTCGCAGTATGGCTTCAATGCCAAGGAAGTCGATGTCAAAGACGATGATGGCAAGGTTGTAGGTAAGCGTACTGTCTATGGTTTTGCCAAGTACATGCGTGATGCTTTACCGAATGCCACTTATCTTGGCTTCACTGGTACACCAATTGAGAAAACGGATGTCAACACACCTGCAGTGTTTGGTAACTATGTCGACATCTATGACATCTCGCAAGCTGTTGAAGATGGTGCAACCGTTCGGATCTTCTATGAAAGCCGACTTGCTAAGATTGCCATCAGTGAGGAAGGCAAAGAGCTGATTGAAGACTTCGACGAACAGTTCAGTGAAGACGACTTAAACCAAACACAAAAAGAGCGTGCGAAGTGGGCAAGGGTCGAAGGGCTGATCGGTAGTAAAGAGCGTATCAAAGCGATTGCCAAAGACATCGTAGAACACTTTGAACAACGTCTGAAAGCTAATGCAAACCAAGGTAAAGGCATGATCGTCAGCATGTCTCGTAGGATTGCTGTCGATCTCTACAACGAGATTGTAGCGATCAAACCAGAATGGCATAGCGATGATCTAAACGATGGTGTGATCAAGGTGGTGATGACCTCATCTGCTTCTGATGGTGAGGAGATTGCCAAGCACCATACGACCAAGCAACAACGCCAAATCCTGGCTAATCGTATGAAGGACAATGATGACAAGCTGAAGCTCGTGATTGTTCGCGATATGTGGCTGACTGGTTTCGATGCACCGAGTATGCACACGCTCTACATCGACAAGCCAATGAAAGGCCATAACCTCATGCAAGCGATTGCACGAGTGAACCGTGTCTATAAAGACAAGATTGGTGGCTTAGTTGTCGATTACCTTGGTATCGCATCTGACCTGAAAGAAGCACTTTCATTTTACTCTGAAGCGGGTGGTAAGGGTGACCCTGCATTAGTGCAAGACGAAGCTGCAACCATTCTACAAGAGAAGCTCGAAGTGATTGATGGCATCATGCATGGCTTCAATTACCAAGAATACTTCACAGCCAATACTTCTCGTAAGCTCAACATTATCCTCGAAGCAGAAGAACACATCTTAGGTGTAGACCAAGGAGAAGGTAAGACTCGCTTCCTGACAGCAGTTGCAGCGATGTCACAGGCATTTGCTTTAGCAGTGCCTCATCCTCATGCGATGGAAGCAGCACCAGTGGTTGCCTTCTTCCAAGCAGTGAAAGCGCGACTTGCGAAGTTCAGTGATGGCTCAGGCAACGTCTCTGGCATGAGTAATGCTGAGCTTGAAGCCAAAGTAAAGCAAACCATTGACCAAGCACTTGTTACAGAACAAGTGGTCGACATCTTCGATGCAGCAGGAATCCAGAAGCCAGACATCTCAATTCTCTCAGATGAGTTCATGCAGGAGATGAAAGGCTATCAGCATAAGAACATTGCACTTGAAACATTGAAGAAGCTCCTTGGTGATGAGATCAAGGTAAGAGAACAGCGGAGTGTCACGCAAGGTAAAAAACTCATGGATATGCTGAGCTCTGCGATCAAGGGCTATCAAAATAAGGTGCTGACAGCAGCCGAAGTCATTGATGAACTCATCAAGTTGGCTAAGGCAATCCAAGAGTCAGACAAGCTGGCAGAAGAACTCAACCTGACTGAATACGAATATGCATTCTACTCAGCAGTCGCAGACAATGACAGTGCTAGAGAGTTGATGCAAAAGGATATTCTTAGAGAGCTTGCAGTTGTCCTCACAGACTCGATTCGTAAGAATGTAACCTTGGATTGGACTGTTAAGGAATCTGCGAGAGCGAAACTCAGAGTTATTGTGAAACGATTACTCAAGAAGTATGGCTATCCACCTGATATGGCTTTGCTTGCAACAGAGACTGTCTTGGAGCAGGCGGAGCAATTGGCGGATGAGTTATCTGCCGCTTAATTTTTTGCAATCAAATTGAAATTATTACAAAACTAGATTAGTTCTACATAACAACTAATCTAGTTGCATATCATACCTCGAGGCCTAACTCTTTGAGAACACCAGCATACTTTCTGACAAACTCGACATCTTGTAGTTCAATCAGAAGCCTTTTCTCTAGATCAGCATAGCTTTCCCCTACTGCAGCTTTTTTGCTTGCAAATGGATCATGGTGAGCTAGCTTGTTGGCAAAGAATTGAATCTGTTTATCTGTCAATTTCTTAGGTTTATTATGCGTAATTGCATCCACAGGTTGCTTAGGTTTGAATGAAAAAGAGAAACCACTAATCTGAAAATAGATATTCTCAATGTCTTAAAGAACTTAATTCAAGAAAATAGGTAAGCGTCCGCTGAACCCCATGCCTATTTTTTAATTCGATTTAGGTTTCCAGCGGTGTGGTAGCAATTCTTCAATCTGAGTCACTTTATGTGTCGGCAACCTTTTCAGCACATCACTTAAATAGGCATAGGGATCCAGCCCA
>NZ_VPDK01000052.1:0-15964 GCF_013417725.1 Acinetobacter sp. YH12233 | reverse complement strand
TAATGGAGAAATCTAATCGGTATGTTATACCTGAGAGAAGAGTGAGGAGTTATCCAAGGGTTGTAAAAGGAAAACCTCAAAAATACCCAAGAAAAAGCCAGTCAATCTCTTAACTGACTGGCATTACCCCTCTGGAGTGCTTTTTTGCGCTATAAGATTTACAGCTTAGATTTCACGTACCGCGCCTTTTGCAGCACTTGTGGTATGCATGGCATAGGCTTTTAATGCTTTAGAAATCTTACGTGGACGGTCTTCAACTGGATGCCAACCTTTTTCATCTTGAGCAGCACGACGAGCGGCCATAGTCTCATCATCCACAGCCAGATGAATGGTACGGTTTGGAATATCGATTTCGATACGGTCGCCATCTTCCACCAGACCAATTGCACCGCCTTCAGCCGCTTCCGGAGAAACGTGACCAATCGACAGACCTGAAGAACCACCAGAGAAACGACCGTCAGTCAGAAGCGCGCACTCTTTACCAAGACCTTTTGATTTCAGGTAGCTGGTTGGGTATAGCATTTCCTGCATACCAGGGCCACCACGTGGACCTTCGTAACGAATCACAACCACATCACCTGCTGTGATTTTGCCACCCAGAATCGCATCTACAGCAGAATCTTGGCTTTCAAATACACGGGCAGTACCGTTGAATTTCAGGATTGATTCATCTACACCGGCTGTTTTTACGATACAGCCATCCAGCGCGATGTTGCCATAAAGTACAGCCAGACCACCGTCTTTAGAGAAAGCATGTTCTGCATTACGGATTACACCATTTTCACGGTCTCCATCCAGACGTGAGTAGTAACGATCTTGTGAGAATGCAGTCTGAGTCGGTACGCCACCTGGTGCTGATTTAAAGAATTTATACACTTCTTCATCTTCAGTACGGATGATGTCCCATTTATCTAAAGCATCTTTTAATGTTGCTTCATGAACGGTACCTACAGAGGTATCTAACAGGCCTGCACGATCCAGTTCACCGAGGATCGACATAATACCGCCGGCACGATGTACGTCTTCCATATGCACGTCATTCTTCGCAGGAGCAACCTTACAAAGCACGGGTACTTTACGAGACAGACGGTCAATGTCATCCATAGTGAAGTCCACACCGGCTTCGTTTGCAGCAGCTAATAAGTGCAGAACAGTATTGGTTGAACCGCCCATTGCGATATCTAAAGTCATGGCATTTTCATACGATGCTTTGGTCACCATTGAACGTGGTAATACGCTGTAATCGTCCTGTTCATAATGGCGTTTTGCCAGTTCAACAATGAGAGAACCTGCACGTTCGAACAGTTTTTTACGGTTCGCATGCGTTGCCAAAGTTGAACCGTTACCTGGAAGTGATAGACCCAATGCTTCAGTTAAACAGTTCATTGAGTTCGCAGTGAACATACCTGAACATGAACCACAGGTTGGGCATGCAGAACGTTCGTATTCCGCAACTTCTTCGTCAGTATAGTTGTCATCTGCAGCGACGATCATCGCATCGATCAGGTCGATCGCTTTGTCATTACCACGAATTTTTACTTTACCGGCTTCCATCGGACCGCCAGACACGAATACTACCGGAATGTTCAGACGCATTGCTGCCATCAGCATCCCCGGAGTGATCTTGTCACAGTTCGAGATACACACCATGGCATCGGCACAGTGTGCGCTGACCATATATTCTACCGAGTCAGCAATCAGGTCACGTGAAGGCAGTGAATACAACATACCGTCATGACCCATCGCAATGCCGTCATCAACAGCAATGGTATTGAATTCTTTTGCTACACCGCCTGCCTGTTCAATCTGACGTGCCACGAGTTGGCCTAGATCTTTAAGGTGAACATGACCCGGTACAAACTGAGTGAATGAGTTCACCACGGCAATAATCGGTTTACCGAAGTCTTCATCCTTCATCCCAGTTGCGCGCCATAAGCCACGCGCACCCGCCATGTTTCTTCCGTGTGTCGATGTTTTTGAACGATAGTCAGGCATTTTATATTTCCAACAAAGTTTGAGCTTGAAATGAACCGAAAAAGGTTCACTCTGGCTAGATCATACTGACAATGAGCTTAAATCAGTCGAATGTTAGACCTATCATACTACAAGCCATTGTTTTACAAGATGACCTATTCGTTGTAGATGCAGACAAAAATGTCTATAGAGAGGTCTCGGTGAGCTGACAATAAAAATCTCTTAATAAAGCTACTATACCGCCATCATGGATCGGACAATACAAAACTTTCATGAATAATTTTTAGAATTTGCATGAGTTTTTTTTATATAAAATTTAATTAAAAGTAGGAATCTATAATCGCTGTAACAGTTAAGTGCATTGTAGATTAGGCGGCCATTTGGCTTTTAGCTTATAATAGCTGCCAAGTTTATTTGGAATTTCATGTGTGAAAATCATATTTGCAGGCACACCAGAATTTGCAGCAACTGCATTGGCTGCGCTTCTCAAAACCGATCATGAAATTGTGGCGGTCTATACTCAGCCGGACCGTAAAGCCGGTCGTGGTCAGAAACTTACCGCTTCTGCTGTGAAACAGCTGGCGCTTGAACATGACATTCCGGTATATCAGCCACTTCATTTCAAGTCTTCAACTGAAGAAGGTCTTGCTGCTCAGGCTGAGTTAAAAGCGTTGAATGCTGATGTGATGGTTGTAGCTGCCTATGGTCTGATTTTGCCGCAAGTGGTTCTGGATACGCCTAAATATGGTTGCCTGAATATTCATGGTTCACTGCTGCCACGCTGGCGTGGTGCTGCGCCGATCCAACGTGCAATTGCAACAGGTGATCACGAAACTGGCGTGACCATCATGAAAATGGCTGCCGGGCTGGATACTGGTGACATGATGTATAAAACCTTATGTCCAATTACTGCAGAAGATACCTCAGCCAGCCTGCATGATAAACTAGCTGCTCAAGGTGCTGAAGCAATTGTAGCGGTACTGGAATCTGAAGAAAAATTACAACAGTATTTAGCTGCCCGGGAAGTGCAGGACGAAGAACTTACCGTCTATGCTCATAAGCTGTCTAAGGCAGAAGCCCGAATTGACTGGAGCTGTACTGCCTCTAATATTGACCGTAATATCCGTGCCTTTAATCCTTGGCCAGTCGCTTTTATTCCTCTGGATGAAAATAACAACCTGCGGGTTTGGGGTTCGGTACTTTCAGAAAAAAATGCACACTGTCATGTCGCTGGCACGATTCTAGCGATTGATAAACAGGGTGTACATGTGGCCTGTGGTGATGAAAAAGCAGTGTGTCTCACTTCACTACAATGGCCGGGCGGCAAACCGCTCAATCCGGTACAAATTAACCAGACCCAAAAATTACATGTAGGACAATTATTGGCATGAGTCATTCTGAATCAGGCACATCTCACCTTAATTTGCGTGCCCAAGTGATTCGTACCTTACTTGCTGTACAGCAAGGACAATCTCTGGCCAGTATCTTGCCGCTGCATTTAAAGAAAGTGGCCGACCGTGACCGTGCCCTGTTCCATGAACTGGTATTGGGTACTTTGCGTCAATGGTATGCACTTAAAAGTATTACTCTGCCACTGCTGGTGAAGCCTTTAAATAATGACACGGTCGAAACCTGTCTTTATGTCGGCCTATACCAGTTACTGGAAACCCGAATCGCGCCACACGCTGCCATTTCTGAAACCGTGACTGCAGTAAAGCAACTTGGTTATCAGGCTTTAAGTGGCGTAGTGAATGCCATTCTGCGCCGTGTTTCACGTGAAACATCGGAATTTCAGGCAGCACTGGATCAGGCTCATGGCCTGCCAAGCTGGCTCTTTAAACGCCTGAAAAAAGACTGGCCAGAACAGCTTACTGAATTGAGTCATGAGCTAAAGCAGATTGCTCCACTGACCTTGCGCGTAAATGAACGTCAGGTTAGCCGCGAAGACTATCTGGAAATTCTGGAAGAGCACGAAATTCCTGCGCACGCCTGTACTGTTTCCAAAGTTGGGATTATTCTCGATGCCACTGTACAGGTACCTGACTTACCTGGCTTTGATGTCGGTGGTTTTTCGGTGCAGGATGAACATGCCCAGCTCTGCGCTACCTTGTTGCCAAATCTGGATGACAAGTTTGTGATTGATGCCTGTGCAGCACCGGGTGGTAAAACGGCGCATATTCTAGAAAAATATCAGCCGCGTAAACTGATTGCGCTGGATCAGGATGCCAAGCGTTTAACGCGTGTCACTGAGAATCTTGAACGCCTGTTACTGGAAGGTGAACACGTTGAAATTAAAGCCGCAGATGCCATCACTTGGCAGGCACCGGAACAGCCGGACTGTATCGTGCTGGATGCGCCATGTTCAGCCATCGGTGTAATGCGTCGCCATCCAGATATTCGTCTGTTACGTCATTCAACCGATATTACCCAGACGGTAGAGCTGCAAAAGCAGATTCTGGAAAATATGTGGCAGCAACTGAAAGTCGGTGGCACCCTGCTCTATATCACCTGTTCAATTCTCAAAGCAGAAAATGAACAGCAGATGGTCGAATTCTTTAGCAAACATGCAGATGCTAAGGAAATCAAGATCGAAGCAGATTGGGGCATTGAACAGATCCATGGCCGTCAGCTACTACCTAAAACCGGTCAAGGCGATGGCTTCTTCTATTGCCGGATTGAAAAAACTGCTTAAATGATATTGCTAAAAGAAAAGGTAGCTTTGGCTGCCTTTTTTATTGTTTTGATTTGAAATTCTTATTGTACAAATTTAAAAATCACTAGACTGGTCGCCAGTGCCGCCATACCGCTGACCAGACCATAAACGGTTTCATGACCTTTAGAAAAACGTTTTGCAGTCGGCAAGAGTTCATCCAGTGCCAGATAAACCATCACCCCACCGATAATCCCAAACACCATGCCATAAATGGTATGACTCATATACGGCGCCAGAATGAAATAACCCAGCGCAGCGCCCAGAGGTTCAGCAAGGCCTGAAACCAGACTGGCCACAAGTGCATAGTCTTTACGGCCTGTTGCACCATAAACCGGTAATGCAATCGCAACACCTTCAGGCACATTATGAATCGCAATGGCAACCGCCAATGGTGCACCCAGTGCAGGACTTTCCAGCGTCGCAAAAAAAGTCGCCAATCCTTCTGGCAGGTTATGTGCACTAATCGCAAATAACGTCAGTAGTCCTGTTCTTAGTAATTGCGGCTGACTCAGATCCTGTTTCGATTGTGCCTCAATGGTTTCATGCGGATTAGGAACGAATCGATCCAGCAATAAGACCAGTACCACACCCAATAAAAAGGCAAAAGTACCATAAGCAAAACCGGATTTTTCATCAAAAGCCAGGCTAAAAGAACTAATAGATTTATTTAAAATTTCTGTGAGCGAGACATAGATCATTGCTCCCGCAGCAAAGGCCAGTCCGAAGGCTAAAACCCGGTAATTCGGTTTTTTCAAGAACAGCACCAATCCCCCACCCACGAGGGTAGCCAGACCTGCCAAAAATGTCACTGCAAAAGCGGTATAGACTTGTGCATCGGTAACGGGAGCAATTCCCATAAGTCTGCCCATTAAAAAAGTCATTATCACCAAAGATGATAATGACTTTCATTTACAGCAACAATGTGTTTATGTGAAGATTTTTAGTCTTCTGGTTCTTCTGGATTTTTTGCCAGATGCATGACAGCCAATGCCAGACCACCCCATAATAAAACCATGGAGAAAATCATCATAATTAATGCAGATGTATTCATATTCGTTCTCCTAACTATGACGATCTTTCACTAGACTGAACAGAATGGCACCCAGAATAAAGAATGCAATCGTGCCCCCACCAATCATCCATAGCGTACTTGCAGGATAATCACCATAACCTTCTGCCATGATTGATTTTAAGGTTAAACCCAATGCTGATAATAAAGATAACGGCGTGATCACAGTCAGCATGAATTTCCAGCTGCCACCCAGCTTCAGGCTGGCAAACTCGTTCACATGTGTTTCCAACTGTTTCATCAATGGACGACGGAACCAGGACAATAAAATAATCGAGAACAGACCACCACCCACAATACCAATGTTGTTAGCGAAGTAGTCAATGATATCGACAAAGGTAATGGCACTATGAGTCGAGAACATCAAGGTAGATACAACTGCTGAACCACCCGCAATAATGGTCACTGACTTGTTCTTTGACCAGCCCAGCTTGTCCTGGAATGCCGCAATTGGCACCTGCAGGATACTCACCATGGAGGTAATACCTGCCACTGTTAATGAACCGAAGAACAGGAAGCCGAACAGGTCACCACCTGCACCTAAGCTGGAAATGATTTTCGGGAAGGCAATAAAGGCCAGACCGATACCACCAGATACCACATCTTCAACCTTCGCACCTGAACTGAACGCCATAAAACCAAGTGCTGCAAAAACCCCAATACCTGCCAGGATTTCAAAAGACGAGTTAGCCAATGCTACCACGACACCTGAACCGGTCAGGTTAGTTTTACGTTTCAGGTAAGAGGCATAGGTCAACATAATCCCGAAACCCACTGAAAGTGAGAAGAAGATGTGACCAAATGCAGCCAGCCAGACTTTATAATTGGTCATGGCTTCCCAGTTTGGGGTAAAGAAGGCATTTAAGCCATCGACTGCACCCGGTAAACGTACCGCCTGAATCACCAGAATCGTGAATAATATTACCAGCAAAGGCATGAATATTTTATTCGCCAGTTCCACCCCACGGCGTACCCCACCGTAAAGAATCAGCATCACGGCTGCCCAAACGATCACCAGACCAAAGAACAGTACAGGGACGAAACCGAAGGTCAGGCCCTCACCATTTTGCAGGTAGCTATTGAAGAAAAAGGCTTGAGTATCTGTGCCCCATTGCTGTCCAAAGGAATAAATCATATAGCTGCCGGCCCAAGACAGGACGCTGGCATAATAAATCCCGATGATCAGGGTCACCATGACCTGCCACCAACCCAGAGATTCTGCATTCATGAGTTTTTTATAGGCCATCGGTGGTGCTTTGCGGAACTTATGTCCGACTGCATAATCTAAAAATAATAGAGGTAAACCTGCTGCAAAAATCGCAATCAGATAAGGAATCAAGAATGCCCCGCCGCCATTTTCATAGGCAACGTATGGAAAGCGCCAAATATTCCCCAAACCAACGGCAGAGCCAATGGCTGCAATAATAAATCCTGATCGTGCCGACCAATTCTCTCGAGTATCTGTCATAGAACACCTAAACTTTAAACTTCATTCAATACTGCTTGTTATGGTTATGTCGCGAGCACTGAAGAAGCATTTCAATTATTTCGGGTGTTTGAATTAGAATTATACCTTTTGGGCATCGAATTCTAATATACAAACAGGTCAGCTAGCCGGACAGCTTGCTTAAAGTCTGAGCAGAAAGCAGACCTTGTAGATGGTTCAACAATACTGACTTTTTCAATTTTTTTCTGTAATTTCTGCTTAAAACATTCTTTTTTTATAATCTATTCTTATCAAATGCTCAATAATTCTACGCCGAGCTCTTGATTTTATTGGTTATATGTATACAAACTTTTTGGAATATATTTTTTTAAGTTTTACTACAGTTTTCAAGCAATTTTTCGCTCTTAACTCATCAAGTGTTAAATAGAGATTGAAAAAGTATTTTTATACTTTCTTCACTTATTTTCTTCTGAATAAAAACAGAGCTGTGTCTTAGTTTATTCAGCTTATCTTTTCTACCTAGCCTGCTACCTTTTTAAGCAATAAAAAGCAAAATTCCACAACCGACCTGCCTTATGCCGATTGTGGAATAGTACTGATTGATTCGGTCAGCTTAACATTTGATGACAAGCATACGTTCTTCCTGCATGTCACGAATCGCAGACTGAATGCCTTCACGACCCAGACCGGAATCCTTGACACCACCATAAGGCATATTATCAACACGGAAAGATGGAATATCATTAATGATGACACCGCCGACATGCAGATGATCCCAGGCATACATCATCTTCTGCAGATTCTGGGTATAGATACCGGCTTGCAGACCAAAGCGACTGCTATTAATACAAGCAATCCCTGATTCAAAATCACTATAAGCTTCAATAATGGCGACCGGACCGAAAACTTCATTACGGTAAATTTCCAGTTGATGGTCTACCTTTTCCAACAGGATCGGTTCAAACATCGCACCCTTCACTTCACCACCAGTCAGTACATGGGCACCTTGCGCTACGGCATCCTCCATCCAGCGATGCAAACGTTTAGCTTCAGCTTCCTTGATCATTGGCCCTAACAAAGTTGTTTCCAGATCCGGATCACCGGCTTTCAGATGTTGCAGTTTCTGAACCAGCTTGTCTTTCAGTTCTTCAAAAATATCCTGATGCACCAATATACGTTGCACACTGATACACACCTGCCCTGCATGACCATAAGCGCCACCAATCAGACGGTCAATCAGCTGTTCACTGAGTTCAGTATCTGGCTCAATCATCACTGCGGCATTGCCACCGAGTTCCAGTGTGACTTTTTTACGGCCGGCGCGGGCTTTCATATCCCAGCCCACGACATCAGAACCGGTAAAGCTCAATAGTTTAAAACGGTCATCTGTAACCAGTACATCTGCAAGATCGCGTGGACACGGCAGAACTGAGAATGCATTCTTCGGTAAATCGGTTTCTGCCAGAATCTCGGCAATTTTTAAGGCTGAAACTGGAGTCAGACTCGCCGGTTTCAACACGAATGGACAACCTGCAGCAATTGCAGGCGCAATTTTATGTGCGGTCAGATTTAATGGAAAGTTAAACGGACTAATCAGGGAAACAGCGCCAATCGGTACCTGTTTCACCATGCCCTGATAACCTGAAGCTGCGGCGGTGACTGCCAGAGGCAAAATACGGCCCTGATCCATCTGGGTGACCGCATCTGCCGCAATCTGGAAGGTATTGATCAGACGCTCTACTTCTGCACCGGCTGCTTTACGTGGCTTGCCACCTTCCGCAATCAGGATTTCAGTCAGTTCTTCACGGATTTCATTAAACCGCTTCACACAATGCAACAGAATTTTCTGTTTCTGGAAAGGTTCCAATGCTGCCATTTCTGCTTCTGCCTGAGTCGCAGACTGAATCGCCTTTTCTAAAGTTTCAGCATCTGCCAGCGCGACACGTGCATAAAGCTCCTGACTATATTTATGTTTGACCTCCAGCCATTCACCCGTTTGTACCGGCTGTCCTGCCACATATAATGGATAGTCTTGATAATGTTGTGCTGCTGTCGATCCCATTATTCTGCCCTTCACATTAACATATACATTTTAGAAATTACCTATATCATGCACTTACTGATTACGTTTAAGAAGATGTATTTAGGTAACAAAATCGCTCAATTTAAAGAAAGCGTAAGGAAAATTAGAAATGCGTACACAATTATTCACTGCATTATTACTAGGATTGGGGCTAAGCAGCATAGGCCATGCCGATGTGATTGGTCTTAAAGCAGATGCCAGCTACTGGAATTTTGACGGTTATAGCCAGTCTGCCAATGCCGGCAAACAGGACCTGGATCGCCAAGGCACGGCACAACTCTCTGTCGCATTTGAACATCCAGTACCACTACTGCCAAATGCCAAAATCAAATATGTGAATCTGGACAGCAATAGCGAACAAAGCACCCCGCTGAATGCTGCCGATATCGAACTTAATAATATCGACTATATTCTGTATTACGAACTGCTGGATACCATTGTGCATGCTGATATCGGTGCTGGTCTGACCAATCTGGATGGTACAGTCAGAAATCTGAATGCAGGTGCCCTGACTCAGTACGATCTAGATGAATATAGTCCACTACTCTACGCTACAGCTGGGGTAAAACTGCCATTTACTGGCATGAGTGCTAAAGCTGAAGCGGTTTACAGTCATGGTAGCGATATTAAAAAGACTGATGTTCAGGCTGAACTGCAATATGACTTTATTGATAACCTGCTGGTTGATGTAGGCGCTAAAGTCGGTTATCGCATCATGAATATCGATGCCGAACAAAATAATGCGCCAGATTTGGAACTGGAATTTAAAGGTCCTTATATCGGCTTAGATATACACTTCTAAGGAATATAATGACTTATGAAAATTGGTCTTCACCCTGTAAGCCCAGACGTACAAAGATAGATGTCATCGACGTCTATGCCAGCTTTCAGGTTCAGACTATTCTACAAATATACAGAGCAGGAAGCTCAAATACCTAAAAACAAGAAGAATAAAGTAGTGCACCAGGACGTGAGGTACGACAGGAGTTATACCTAGACACGAGATACGAAAAAAGCCCCAACAGGATGTTGGGGCTTTTTTTATCTATAAATTCTTCGCATTGTTTAACAGTTCCGAGCTAAAAATCCAACATTGTAAGAATCACTTTGTTGTTAATCTGAAAATCCTCACATTTTTTGGGAACAGCAATCATGGTAAAAAAGGTCCTCTTTATTACTTCAAACCAAGGCGTTGAACATGATGAACTGGTCGAGCCTTTAAATTTTCTAAAATCCAAAGGATTTGAAGTGATTCATGCGGCAGAAAAAAATGAAGAGGTGGCGACTGTAAAAGGCGATACCAAAGCTGCTACCTCATATACGCCTGATACCAGTTTTGATCACGTCACGCTGGATGATTATGATCTCTTGGTTGTTCCTGGTGGCACTGTGAATGCAGATACTTTAAGAATTAATGAATCTGCCCAGAAAATCGTGCAGCATTTTGCTGATCAGCAAAAACCAATTGCCGCAATCTGTCATGCGCCATGGGTTCTGATTGATGCACAGCGAATTAAGGATAAAAACCTGACTTCGTACAAGAGCCTCAAACTGGATCTGGAAAATGCCGGTGGTAAATGGGTCGATGAACAAGTTCACCGTTGCAATACTGGCGACTGGGTACTGATTACTTCACGTAATCCGGATGACATTCCTGCTTTCAATGACGCTATCTTAAAAGAACTGGAAGGCGATGTTGCCTAAGTTCATACTATAAAAAAGCCTCCATCTGGAGGCTTTTTTATTTTCTTGATCTTATTTTATTTAAATGCCGCCTTTCAGGCTTTTTAGATAAGCCACTACATCTTTATTACCGGCCATTTCTGCCAGTTCTAAAGCGGTATAGGTACTGCGATGATCGACATCTGCGCCTTTGCTAACCAAGAGTTTAACTACTTCCAGATGATCGTTTTCAGCCGCGGCTTGCAAAGCGCTATAGCCTTCTTCATCGGCAGAATTGACGTCCAGACCTTCTTGTATGCCGTTCTCAACCTGTTCAACATCACCGATCGAGGCCCAGTATACCAGTTCAGGAAGATGAAGTTCTTCATCATCTTCAGGGATTGGGGAGAATGAGTTGAGTTTCATTTTAATAAACTTCTAAATTGATCACTAAATTGTAACAGAGAGAATTTATTGTTATCTAAACTATTTGTTTCAATAATTGAGGAAATACTATCCCATGTACTAATTATGGTACGCATATAAGTTTTTGTTTCTTCCCTATTTAAAACTCCTTTCATAACAAAGCTTAATAAGTCACTAGGATCCATTTCATATCTTGAATACCAATATAATGAAGCACTTAAACCCGCTCTATTTAAAAAATGTACTAACATTTTCCTATCCATAAATGGGGGTAAATGAGATTTCATAATCATATCTATTTGTTCGGTAATAGCTGGAAGTGCTAGTTCAGCTCGAATTATTGGATGAGGATGTGTTCCTTGTGGATGAGAATTAAATATTAAGGATCTTTTTCCATAAAACCTATAAAAACATAAGGTTATTCCACATACAAATATATAATTAGAATCTAAAAATAAATTTGTTCTTCCATACCAATGTCTAAACAGCTCACGAATAACTATATTAACTCCGTAAAAATCTGCTGCTATCTCAGTAACATGGTAAAGGGAAGCTACTTCATTTTTCACTTCAGAGCTATCATCATTCACATTATATTCTTGAATATCTAATACATTTCCTCTGATCACTCCATGTTTTTGTACTAGATGTCCTAATTCATGGAAATAGATCCAAGTTAGCGAATTTAAAAACATATTATTAATATTATCTTCAAATGTGAAACTTGTAGGGAGTAAAGGGAATTCTAACAAACCATCGAAAAAATTTAAGAAATTAATATTACTAGAGTTCTCTCTTATAAAATTACAAAAACCCAATGCATCATTATAAAGAGCTTTAATTAGTTCATAACTAATAACAATACAATGTGTACCATTATCTAAAATTTTTGCATGCGCACTGATTTTATCTTCTGTACTAAAAACTAATTGAAGATCAATTTCATATTTAGAATAAAGTCCCTTATTTAAGTCCTTAGTAATAGCTAAGAGAACGTCCGACGCAAAATTGTATAACTCAATATCTTCCATTTATCATAGCCCCTTTTAATATTTGTATTTTAACAAAAAAGCCCCCTTTCGGAGGCTTCTTATTTCAAACTTAATATTTAAGCTTTTGCTGCAACTGTATCTGCTGAACCAATCTTGTCAGCTTCATTTTCATGCATGATCAATGCAACTGCAATTGCTGTAATCAGTACCGGTAAACCGACCGCCATAAAGTTGAAATGAGCAGGCAGGTTCATGCCCAGTAAGCCACCAATCAGGATCGGGCCAACAATCGCGCCCATACGACCAATCGCAGATGACCAGCCAATACCTGTTGAACGTACTGCCAATGGGTAGAATTGTGCAACATAGCTGTATAGCAACATTTGCGAACCGATTGATGCTGCACCTGCTAAGAACACCAGGATGTAAAGCAGGAACTGGTTAGATGCAAAGCCCATTGAGCTCATCACAATTGCGCCCATCATACCGAGGAACATTAATACCGGTTTCAGGTGGAAACGGTCAGCCAAAATACCACCACCGACAATGCCAACCACTGCACCCACGTTCATCGCCATCATGAACATCAGGCTGTTGTCCATTGAGTAGCCCGCTGCCATCATTAGCTTCGGTAACCAGCTGCTCAGTGCATACATGGTTAGTAGGCAAGTGAAGAAAGCAACCCAGAACAATAACGTATTTACTGCACGGCCACGACGGAACAGGCTCACCACGTTTGCTGCTTCAGGTACATTTTCCTGTGGCAGTTTAAAGGTAGTATTTTCTGTAACGCTTAGATTTGGAGCCAAACGACGTACAATTTGACGTGCTTTTTCCTGTTTGTTGTCTTTGACGATAAAAGCTAAAGATTCCGGCAGGAATTTCCAGATCACAGGCAATAAAAATAATGGAATACCTGCGATAAAGAACATGATTTGCCAACCAAAACTTGGGGTAAACCATGAACCTAATAAGGCAGCCATCACACCACCTACCGCATAACCACTGAACATGGTGGTCACTAAGGTACTACGCATTTTTTGTGGTGCATATTCAGAGGTCAGTGCCACCAGGTTTGGCATTACACCACCAATGCCCAGACCGGCAAGGAAGCGTAAAATACCAAACTCAGTCGGGTTTGAAGCAAAACCGCCAGCAAAGGTCAGGCCACTGAATAAGACGATACAGATCATGATGACTTTTTTACGGCCAATTTTATCTGCCAGAGAACCAAAGATCATCGCGCCAAACATCATGCCAGCAAGCGCAGTACTGGCAAGCATTCCCGCTTGAACGGCACTTAGACCCCAGTCCTGCATTAATAAAGGTAAAACAACACCATTGATTGCTAAATCGTAGCCGTCAAACAAGATAATGAGTAAACACCAAGCAACTACATTGAAGTGAAAAGGCGTAAATTTCGCATTATCGACTACAGAATTTATATCTACTGTTTCCGTTGTCATCGTTCTCATCTCCCATGAGTACTTGTCCATAAAATCCTTTTGAATATCCGGGGGAATATTCAAGTTTTAGCAATATACGCAAGTGAGATTTAGCGCACAATAAGACCAAATGATGGAGCAATTTCGGCCATAAAATAGAGGCTATTTGTGTGACTTATCACATTTTTATAAAGCTAAATAATTGAATATTTAGATATTTATTATTCTCATTAAAATGTCCATTTAAATAGTCTATAGACCAATGATTTTTTGATTTATTCAATTTTTTATGAATGATTTTTATACTTTGAACAAAAAATCCCTTTCTTATGAAAGGGATTTTTTGACTCAATTAAGATTTATAGCAAGTGGATTGGCAAAAAGTGACTAGGTTTTAATAGAATTCAGCTTCTGTTTCGCCAGTAAGGTCTCAGCATTTCGTTCTGCATTCAGATCTTTACGTACAATCATAGCCACTGAAATCGCGCCAATAATGGCTGGAATCGCAACTGCCAGGAAGTTCATTTTGTGTGGCAGCTCCATACCCAACAGGAATCCAATAATAATTGGACCAACGATTGCCCCTACCCGACCGACTGCGGACGCACAACCAATACCAGTAGAGCGGATTGCCAATGGATAGTACTGAGCCACGAAACTATAGAGCAGAATACTACTACCAATTGCTGAAGCACCTGCAGCAGCGACTAATAGATAGATCACAGCCTGTGGAGAGTTAAAGCCTAATCCAACTAATGAAACTGCACCCAACAGGAACATGCCAATAATGACCGGTTTCAGATGGAAACGATCTGCCAGAATACCACCACCAATGGTTCCAACCACTGCACCAATATTCATCGCCATCAGGAACATTAAACTGTTACCTAGAGAATAACCCGCTGCCATCATCAGTTTTGGTAACCAGCTACCCAATGCGTAGACCATAAGCAGGCACATAAAGAAGCAGCACCAGAATAATAAGGTACTCATGCTACGACCTTGCTTAAATAAAGCGGCAATGGAAGCATCGGGCGCATGCACTTCATTCAATACAAACTGGGTACTTGCAGTGACATTTTGCTCAGGACTGATCTGCTGAACAATTTTACTGGCCTTTTCATTTTGCTGTTTCTTTACCAGGAAAGTTAAAGATTCCGGTAAATACAAATACAGTATAGGCAGCATCAATAATGGAATACCTGCGATATAGAACATGATTTCCCAACCAAAACTTGGGGTAAACCAGGCACCTAATAACGCCGCCATAATCCCACCGACTGCATAGCCACTAAACATGGTAGTCACTAAAGTACTGCGCATTTTTTGTGGCGCATATTCAGAAGTGAGCGCAACCAGATTCGGCAATACACCGCCAATACCTAAGCCCGCAATAAAACGCAGGATGCCAAATTCAGTCGGACCAGAGGCAAACCCGCCCCAGAACGTAAATCCACTGAATAAGGTCACACAAATCAAGATGACATTTTTTCGTCCAATTTTATCTGCCAGCATACCGAAGAGCATGGCACCAAACATCATGCCCGCCAGAGCAGTACTTGCAAGCATTCCGGCCTGAACTGCCGTCATATTCCATTCTTGCATCAGTAGGGGTAAAGCAACACCGTTGATTGCCAGATCATAACCGTCAAAAATAACGACAAATACGCACCAAAGTACGATCTTCAAATGAAAAGGTTTAAACTTTGCTTCATCCACTACAGCATTCACATTCACTGTTGTTGCTGTCATTTTTCCTCACCTCCAATTGTGAGCTTTTTTATTCTATGAAAAAATGAACGTTCATTCACTTTTGTATATAAAATGGATGATTCTTTTAACCTTGTCTACTGCAAAACTTACCAAGTTAGATTTTTTTAATAAAATTTAGGCTAAAGTCGTAGATCGAATATTTTTTAGACAGATCAATAAGAAAATAAGGCGAAGTTAATTAATTATATTTTTCACGTTATTTATATTTTTATTATCTAGGCACAATTAGGAGTTTATTTACTTCTTTTCATAGAAACCCCACGCATAAAAAAAGCCCCCTGCGTGAGCAGAGGGCTTTTGGAATAATGAGCTGGCGATGACTTACTCTCACATGGGAGACCCCACACTACCATCAGCGCTAAGAGGTTTCACTTCTGAGT
>NZ_VPDK01000051.1:0-17014 GCF_013417725.1 Acinetobacter sp. YH12233 | reverse complement strand
TGATGGGAGAGAATGTTCAAGAGTGGATTCTAAATGTTCAGATAAAGACATAAAAAAATGAGCGTATTTACATACACTCATTTTTACTACATTTTACTAAAATTTGCTTAACTGACTGGCATTACTCCAGAGGGGTGCTTTTTTTATTTTTGATAATTGTACTACCTCAAATAACTGAATCAGATACACAGAGTCTTACTTTTATCTAAAGATCGCTTTCTATACAATCGAATAAAACCTAGACAGCTTTTAGGCTTCACAAGAATTACATCCAGGACGAATAAAATGAGTAAAGACAATATCCGAGAACATTCTGCTCCCGTCTATGAAGGCATCGAAAATGCACCGGCCCGTTCCATGATGCGTGCCACCGGTTTTCAGGATGAAGACTTTACTCGTCCGTTTATCGGGATCGCATCGACTTGGGCCAATGTCACTCCCTGTAATATGCATATTGATGGCCTGGCACGTACAGTCGAGCAGGGCGTGAATGCTGCCGGTGGTAAGGGCATTATTTTCAATACCATCACTATTTCTGATGGGATTTCCAACGGGACTGAAGGGATGAAATACTCCTTGCTGTCGCGGGAAATTATTGCCGATTCGATTGAAGCAGTAGTTGGTTGTCAGGCCTATGATGGCGTGATTGCCATTGGCGGTTGTGACAAAAACATGCCGGGCTGCATCATGGGCTTGGCACGTTTAAACCGTCCAGGTCTGTTTATTTATGGTGGCACCATCAAGCCGGGTGAAGGGCATACCGACATGATTTCGGTATTTGAAGCGGTGGGTCAGCATGCCAAAGGCGAAATTAATGCGATTCAGGTGAAACATATTGAAGAAGTGTCTTTGCCAGGGCCGGGTTCTTGTGGGGGGATGTATACCGCCAATTCTATGGCCTCTGCGATTGAAGCTCTCGGCATGAGCCTGCCAGGCTCATCCGCACAGGAAGCGGTGTCTGAAGACAAGCAGATTGACTGTGCCCGTGCTGGTGAAGCAGTGATGAATCTACTGCGTCTGGATATCAAGCCACGTGACATCATGACCAAAGCGGCTTTTGAAAATTCAATTAAAGTATTGATTGCATTGGGTGGATCAACCAATGGAGTGCTGCATCTGTTAGCCATGGCGCATACAGCGGGTGTTGAGCTGAGCCTAGATGACTTTGTACGAATTGGTAAAGAAATTCCTGTCGTGGCCGATGTCCGTCCATCCGGTAAATATCTAATGTCGGAACTGATTGCCATTGGTGGGATCCAGCCATTGATGAAACGCATGCTGGATGCTGGCATGCTAGATGGTTCCTGCCTGACTGTGACCGGAAAAACACTGGCAGAAAACCTGGCGGATGTAGAAGATTATCCTGAAGGTCAGCAGATTATCCTGCCATTCGACCAACCGGTGAAAAAAGACTCGCATCTGATCATTATGAAAGGCAACCTGTCACCGAATGGGGCTGTGGCCAAAATTACCGGTAAAGAAGGTATATATTTCAAAGGACCGGCCCGCGTGTTTGAAGGCGAACAGGGTGCGATGCGCGGGATTCTGGATGGCGAAGTTCAGCCAGGTGAGGTAGTCGTGATTCGCGGTGTAGGTCCTAAAGGTGGACCGGGCATGCCGGAAATGCTAAAACCGACTTCTGCTATTATTGGTAAAGGTCTGGGGGATTCAGTCGCACTGATTACTGATGGCCGTTTCTCAGGCGGAAGTCATGGTTTTGTGATTGGTCATGTCACACCGGAAGCCTATGAGGGTGGCCCGATTGGTCTGGTGCAAAATGGCGATGAAATTTCCATTAATGCGGAAACCCGTGAAATGACCTGGCATATTTCGGATGAAGAGCTTGCTGCACGTCAGGCGGCCTGGGTGAAACCGAAACCGAATTACACTCACGGGGCACTGGCGAAATTCGCCAAACTGACCTCTGGGGCGGAGACCGGGGCCGTGACTGACCTAAATCTTGAAATCTAAAGTCCTAGAAAACATTGAACATTTGTTGCTGACTTGATATAAGTTTTGCACAAGACTTATATCAGGTCAT
Source organism: Acinetobacter sp. YH12233 (assembly GCF_013417725.1). Taxonomy (NCBI): domain Bacteria; kingdom Pseudomonadati; phylum Pseudomonadota; class Gammaproteobacteria; order Moraxellales; family Moraxellaceae; genus Acinetobacter; species Acinetobacter sp. YH12233. Next base: position 14,973 of record NZ_VPDK01000051.1, on the reverse strand, counting down.
AAACATCCTCATAATAGGATGTTGAATAAAACGATCCTGCTGGCAAGGGCTGGCATGACAAAATCTTTTCGAGGCACCTCTCATGTCCCTGCTACGCCGTTGGTTTGATCCAATCCGATCGAGTTGGTTTTACCAGAAACCAGTTCGTCAAACGGTGTTATCTATTGAAGATGGCTTGAGCATCCATTTAAGACTGGATGATGTTTATAGTTATCTGGCGGTACAACAGTTACCGCAACTGGAAGAAATTCTCAGTCCGGAACTGAAGCCACTCAAAGTCATCATTTCAGATCAGCGGGCTGAGCCGCCTAATCAGATGTCTTTTGATGAATGGCAGCACTATTGCCTGAATGATGCCAAAATTTTATCTAAACAGCATCGTTTCAGCTTTCATGAGACCCCAGAATTACCGACAGCTGAAGCCTTAAAGCAGGCAGAAACCATCCTGAGAAATACGCCACTACGCGGACAGGATTTTCTGTATTTGCTGGAAGATGTCTTTCATATGCTCTGGCAAAAACAGAACGGAAAATTACGCACTTTATATGCGATGGCCAGCCGTCATCATTCGCCGCAGAATTTTCCGGAACGAATTTTTGAGCATAGTCCGATTCTGGCCAGTTATTTCCAGTTTGGCGGACGCCAGTATCAGGCGGTAGATGATCTGTTACGTCTGACCCGTCGCCTGAAACAGCAGAGATTACTGACCGGCAATCCGATTTTCCTGATCAATCATATTGAATGGCGTGAGCATCTGATCAGTGATGCCGAAGAGCTGAATGAAATCCAGTCCATGGACCCGGAGCTAGACCTGTATATCGCTCTGGAAGATCCGATTTCCTGGTTATTGCTAGCCTATATTAAGGAAGAGTTGGCTGATTTTTATAATATCCAGTTGAATGTCTATCCGCTGTCTTATCAGGGACGCGACTGGTTTGACTGGAGTCTGGCGACGCGCTTATCCAAGCGAACTGAAGTCAAATTTACCCCATTCTGCCGGCCAACCGAGCAGGCCGTGATGCCGATGGCGCAATTGTTTTATAGCTGTCCGGAAGAGCAGCGGATTGAAGCCATGTACCAGATTCTGGAAGCGGTCTGGACTCGTGGTTATGATCTGTCTTATGCAGCGCATTTCAAGCGTATGCAGCAGGAACTGAATATTACTGAACTGACCCAGGAAGACGTTCTGGCCAAGTTGCAGGATAATGACACCTTATGTGAAATGAAGTCCCAGCCGAATCTACCGGTGCTGGAACTGCGTATTGATGGGCAAAGTTATACATTTAATAGCTTATATCGTGTCTGGATGATTGAAAGTATTTTCAGTAATGTGTTAGAAGAAAAGTATAAGAGTGATAACTAAACTGAAAGTGACTGAATAAACATGGAAAAAATCAAAGCTGAATCATTACAACATGCACGTCAACAGATCGATGCCATTGATACAGCTTTAGTCGAGCTGATCGCTGCGCGTCAATTTTATGTTGATCAAACCACCCGTTTTAAAAAAACTGAAACTGATCTGCAATCACCGGAGCGTATGGAGCAGATCGTGGAAAATGTCAAAGCCTTGGCACAACAGCAGGGTGTGGATCAGGCGTTTATTGAACATCTGTACCGGGAAATGTTCCAGTATTTCATTCAGCGTGAACTGAAAGAATTCCGTCCTTAAATAATTTTCAAATCCGATTTTTGCTGATGAATCTGATGAGTTTCGGCACATCCATCTGAAGCCTCAACATTTGCTTGAGGCTTCCTTCTTAAAACCCTGATTTTACTCTATTCGTGATTTCTATAGCATGAGCTTAAATCAATTTAGGGTCATCAGATGACTGCTTTTATTATTGCTATTTTTGCTCTGGCTGGCCTGATTAAAGGCACCATTGGATTAGGTTTGCCTGCGGTGTCCATGGGTTTGCTGACCATATTTATGAGCCCATTCCAGGCAGCAACTTTACTGATCGTGCCTTCAATGCTGACCAATTTTTGGCAACTCTTTGCTGAAGGTCATGTACTGAAACTGATTCGCCGTTTCTGGCTATTGTTGGCAGGCATTATCCTGGGTTCAGTTTGGAGTATTTTCCCGACCTTGGGTCATTCTGAATTTCATAGTGAAGCCTTACTGGGCGGGATGCTTGCCCTGTATGGCCTATATGGTTTACTGGCGAAACGGATGCCAGATTTAAGCCAGCACGAAAAGTGGCTTTCTCCGATTATGGGATATCTCGGCGGGGCCTTGACCGTGGCAACTGGGGTAGTGGTAATTCCAGTCGTGCCTTATTTGCAAACCCTGCATTTAAAACGTGATGATCTGGTTCAGGCCTTAGGGTTGGTATTTACCACCTCAACGGTGTGTTTGGCAATTTTCCTGCACCAAAACCCGGTAGAAGATATGCCGATTGATTATGCCATGTCGGCGATTGCACTGATTCCAGCTTTGATCGGGATGTGGTTTGGCAAAAAAATCCGTTCCCGTATCCCTGAACAGAAATTCCGGACAGTATTTTTTATCGGCCTGATCACCTTAGGCAGCTATATGATGCTGCATCAATTCGGCTGGATTTAATTCAGGATTTTTTGTACATCCGCAGAAATGAGGAACTGGCTAAAGTGCTGATAGGCGGTGCTCAGTTCATCAAAGTTCTTTGCAGCTAACAATAACTTGCGGTTGGCCCAATCTCCCGTCAGTTGGATTTGATGAAATGCATAGAGCTTCGACAAACGTTGTGCAGCACGTTTTGGCATGATCGCGATACCTACACCATTGGCCACAACCTGGGCAATGGCGGCAAAATTTGGTAAGCGTAAACGGTATTGAATCTCACAGTTCAGCAAGCGAGCCTGGGTTTCAATCGACTGCTGCAAAGAGTGATATTGCATCAGACCAACAAAGGGATAATTCAGACAGTCTGCTAATGTTAATGCCTGATTCGTTGCCAGATCATGTTGTTCAGGGCAGATCAGCACCAGAGGATCATCTGAAAATTCCAGAGTCTGTAATTGTGGCGCAGGAAAAAAGCTGGAAATAAGTCCTAGCTTGGCAGTACCACTCGCTAAAGCTGCAATAATGTCCTTGCTCTCTGCTTCTTTGAGGTCGATCTGGATATTTGGGTTATTCACCAGATACTGGGGCAATAATAGGGGAAGGTACTCACTTTGTGCTGAAGAGTTACACCATAAGCTGATATTGGAATGGAGTCCTTCACTAAAACCGGCCATGGCTTGAGACAACTGTTGTCCCTGTTGCAACAGGGCTTGGGCATGCTCAGCAAAGACCTGACCTGCAAAAGTCATTTTCACCCCGCCAGAATGGCGGCTGAACAGACTGACCTGATATTGCTGTTCCAGCTTTTTAATCCGCTCACTGGCTGCCTGTAAGGAAATGGCAGAGCGTTCAGCACCTTTGGTCAGACTACCTGTGTCGACTATATTGAGAAAAAGACGTAAATCAAAAAAATCCAGACGCATCGGCAGGATGCTCATATAAAAGATCAGGCCTATTTAAACAATTCTTACGATATAAAAAAAGCAGCCTGGAGGCTGCTTGAAAATTTAAGTCTTCACATTATTTTTTATCGACCAGGCTAAAGAACCAGTTCAGGAACAGGGCAGCAAAGGTCGCTGTACCAATTCCGCCTAGGTTAAAGTTACCGAAGGTCAGGGCAAAGTCACCTGTACCCAGAATAATCGTTACTGCTGCCACCATCAGGTTTTTGTTCTGTGAAAAATCGACTTTATTTTCGATCCAGATTTTCGCACCGGCAATAGTAATCAGACCAAAGACCACAATTGAGGCGCCGGTTAAAATCGCTGTTGGAATGGTATGAATAATCGCACCAAATTTCGGCGATAAACCGAGGAATACTGCAAATACACCGGCAACAGCAAAGATAATCGTTGAATAGACACGGGTAACTGCCATCACACCAATATTTTCACCATAGGTAGTCATACCCGGTGCGCCCACACCACCTGCCAAGGTAGTTGCAATACCGTCCGCCACAAAGGCTTTACCGATATACGGATCTAGATTCTCACCGGTCATGGCACCCACGGCTTTAATATGTCCCAGGTTTTCTGCAATCAGAATCAAGGCAATTGGCGCAATGATCAGCATGGCATTGGTATCAAATACAGGTGCATGGAAGCTCGGAACACCAAACCAGCCAGCTTGCTGAATGGGCGCAAAATCAATTGCAGTCCCATAGCCCATTACATTACTTAAAATGTAGTAAATGAAGTAAGCCAGCAATAAACCGATCAAGAGCAATAAACGCTGTACCAGACCTGTGGTAAACACCGCAATGGAACCCATACACAGCACGGTCACCAGTGACATCCACATATTAAAGGTATTGCCCATGACGTTTTTCACGGTCACAGGGGCCAGGTTCAGACCAATAATCATCACCACCGCACCGGTCACGACAGGCGGCATCAATTTTTCAATCCAGCGGGTTCCCGTTACCATCACCAGAACACCCATCAAGGCATAAAGCACACCACAGGCAATAATCCCGCCAGCAGCGACACCAATATTTGGATTCAGTCCGCCAGCACCTGCATAACCGGTTGCCGCAATCACCACCCCAATGAACGCAAAGCTTGAACCCAGATAACTTGGTACACGACCACCCGTGATCAGGAAGAACAGGATGGTGCAGATCCCCGACATTAAAATGGCCAGATTGGGATCAAAACCCATTAGAAATGGCGCCAGTACCGTCGCTCCGAACATGGCAAAGGCATGTTGTACCCCCAAGATCAGGGTCTGGGCAGGCGGTAAATACTCTGCGGTACCTACTGGTCGTGCATCGATACTACCCTCATAAGGGCGCCACTTGGGAAACCAATTGGACATAAAATGAGCACTCAAAAGATAAATTGTGCACATCATACTCTTGTTTTTTAGAAGATTTAATCACTGAAACAAAATTTTTGTTCAAATTAATTCTATGACTTTATTTGATATTTTACCGTGCGGTAAAAGTTTTTTAAATCAAAACTAAAGTTAAATCAGTGGATTAATTCCCGGACAATTCATATTCAACTTCTATAAGTAATTTCAATTTGATATATAAATAAAGCTTTTTTTGGCTATTGACTGATCAATAAAAAAGCACATCGTGTAGATGTGCTTTAAATGGAAGGGAAAAAATCAACCGGTATTTCGTAAACCGGCGGCAATACCGGCAATACTCACCATTAGGGCATGATCGACTGGCGTGTGTTCAGCCTGCTGCTGTTCCAGATATAATCGACGACGTTTCATCAGTTCGGCTTGCAGTAAATGGAGCGGTAACAGATAAGGTTTACGCACGGTCATGGACTGGTCCAAGACACCATTACTGCTCAGCAGTTTTGATTCATCTTTTAAAGTGAGTAGGGTCTGGATGGCATCTTGCAAGCGTTGACGCAGTTCCGTGCCGAGCTCTTTCAGGTCTTCATCCTGAGTCAGATGTGATTCGTAATAGAGCGCGACATTGCTGTCTGCTTTGGAGAGTACCATTTCCAGCATATCAATTAAGGTCTGGAAATAAGGCCATTCGGTTAGCATCTCATCCAGAATTGTACGTTGCCCTTGATCCAGTACCTCATTTAATGCGGCACCGGTACCCAGCCAGGCTGGTAACATCAGACGGATTTGGGTCCAGGCGAAGACCCAGGGAATAGCACGCAAGGATTCAATTCCACCGCTGACCTTACGTTTGGCAGGACGTGAACCAAGCGGCAGCATTTGCAGTTCCAGTTCTGGGGTCACGGTACGCAGGTATTTTACGAAATGCGGATTTTCACGTACCGTCTGACGATAGACTTGTACTGACAGATCAGTCATTTTATGCATCAGATCACGCCATTCCGGTTTTGGTTCAGGTGGCGGTAATAAAGTCGCTTCCAGCGTCGCCGCTGTATAAATTTCCAGATTTTGTAGTGCGATTTCTTCCAGACCGAATTTAAAGCGGATCATTTCACCCTGTTCAGTCACCCGAATAGCGCCTGAAATAGAGCCTGGTGGTTGCGAGAACAAGGCTTGCTGGGTGGGTGCACCGCCGCGGCTGATCGAACCGCCACGACCATGGAACAGGGTCAGCTGGATACCATGCTGTTTAGCAACTGCGGTCAGTTCTTCCTGCGCACGGTACTGTGCCCAGTTGGCTGACATAAAGCCGGCATCTTTGGCCGAATCCGAATAACCAATCATGACTTCATGCTTACCCTGAATATGCTGTTTGTACCAGTGCATATTAAAGAGTGTCGACATGGTGTCAGCAGCGCCGTCGAGATCTTTTAAGGTTTCAAATAAAGGTACTACCCGTAAAGGCTGTTTAATCCCAGCTTCTTTTTGCAGCAGCAAGACAGCCAGCACATCACTTGGGTATTCGGCCATGGAAATAATATAGGCACCCAGAGACTCACTTGGCTGTTCGGCCAATGTGCGCATGGTGGTAAACACTTCCTGCACATCCGGATGTTCAATCAGGCTACCCGCTGGTTCATTCAGGTGTTTAGGTAGTAGAGGCCGTTTACTTTGCAGTTCCTGCAACAGGAAGTTTTGACGGGCCTGTTCAGTCCAAGTTTCGAAATTACCCAGACCCAGATATTCAGTAATGGCTGAAATGGCCTGACGATGACGACCAGATTCCTGACGAATATCCAGTTTGAGGAGTTCAATGCCGAAACAGTTGACCCGGTAAATCAGGTCCAGCAGACTGCTATTGGCAAGTTCTGCCAGATTGCACGCCATCAATGAGCGATAACAGGTCAGTAACGGTTTTAATAACTCATCTTTACTTTTAATCACCCGACTATCATCCGCATCTTTGCCATGCAGTTTTTCAGCCAGCCAAGCACGGGTAATTTTTAGACGTTCACGTATATCGCGTAAATATTCACGGTACGGTTCAGGATGTTGGTGGCCTAACGCCTGTGTAATTTCATCACTGCATTGCTGAATAGAAAGTTCCCAGCGCAGGTTTTCAATATCACGCAAATACAGGTCGGCTGCTTTCCAGCGCGACAACCACAATACTTCCTGGGTCACATTATGCGTCACATTCGGGTTGCCATCCCTGTCGCCACCCATCCAGGAAGCGAAACGTACCGGAGCAACATCTAGCGGCAAAGTCTGGCCACATTGTTCCTCAACCATGCCGTTCAGTTCACGAATGAATTTGGGTACAGCATTCCAGAGGGTCTGTTCGATTGTCGTAAAGCCCCATTTGGCTTCATCCACCGGGGTTGGGCGATGTTGACGGATTTCGTCCGTTTGCCAGGCAGAACTGATGAGCTGTTTTAAGTCAGCCAAGACCGCCTGACGTTCACGCGGGGTCAATTTCTGCTGGTCAAATTTGGACAGGGCATTATTGATGCCATCATATTTCTGGATCAGGGTGCGTCGACTGACTTCTGTTGGATGTGCGGTCAGCACCAGTTCAATTTTTAATTCACAAATTTGCTGATATAAGGTTTCTGCAGAAATTTCCTGCTGTTTGAATTTTTCAAATAAAGGCACCAGAGGATTTGGAGATTCTGTGCTTTCCTCAAATTCGCTTTGACGGCGACGACGTACCACATGGTACTGTTCGGCAATATTGGCAAAGTTTAAGAAATGGGTGAAGGCACGGGTCAATGGCAGGATTTCATGATCTTCTAAAGTCAGGAATAATTGTTCCAGCTGTTTTTCTGCTTCCACCTGTCCATCGCGAGCGCCTTTCGATAAGGCCCGAATTTGCTCGACCTGATTAAACAAATCTTGCCCCGCATGTAACTTCAGGGTTTCTCCCAGCAAATTACCCAGTAAACGTACGTCTTCGCGTAGAGGTGCATCAATCTGTTGAACCATTTTTTATATCCCTCCGATTCTTCCTTTGACTATACCCCGACTGCATGACAATCCAAGTCTTTTGCAGACAAAAGTTGAATATCATTTGTTGATAATTGGATGAATTTTAGTCCTTACGCTGTTGCAAGGATCAGGCCAGATAGAAGAAATTTAACGGGAAATTGCATATTTCAGCATAAAGATCTCGATGGCCTGCTGAATGATCTGATGGCGTTGCTGCATGTCGGGTAGCGGACTTAAGCCCAATAAGACTTTGTGATGTCGCATACCTAACAGTAAGGACACCATCAGTTCGGTCTGATGCTGCGGATCATCAGTCTGGATAAATTGATGTTGCTGCGCCTGCTCAAAGAAATCATGCCAGGCCTGATTCAGCTTGATATGTGAGGCTGTATAAAAACGTTCCGCCAACGGATTTTTTTCATAGGCGAGTTGCATGATGAGCAGGTCCAGTTTGAGAGCTTCCGGCAGATTGGCAATATTGAATGAGCGCAGACAGATCTGATACAGCTCCTGCTGAAAATCACTATCAGGCTGCAGAACTTTAGGAGATTCTTGCAGAATTGCCTCACAGGTTTCTTCAACCGCACAGCTAAACAGCGTGGCCTTATCCTGAAAATGATTATAGACAGTGAGTTTGGTCACACCGGCTTCCAGCGCAATCTGGTTCATGCTGGAACCATGATAACCATGCTGTAAAAACAGCTGTTTCGCTGCGTTCAGAATACGCTGGCGTTTCTCCAGATCCTTGGGCCGTCCAACCGGTATTTGCACAATTTCATCCAAAAAAATTCAATATGGTCATTGTTTTAACTGCAGAATCCTAATTAGTGTACCGGGTGGTATATTAATTAAAAAATAAGCAATTTATATATCTACCTATTTTGCCCTAAAAATGATGATTAGATAAGAGCGAACAATAATGAGCACGATACAGAGCGCACTGGCTGGCATGATCGTCCTATGCAGTATGGCTTTCTCAGGATGTAGCAAGGACAGCGCTGCAGCAGAACAGGAAGTTCCATTTGTCATGGTGACCACACCGAAAACTTCACATCAGGAATTGAAAAGCTATGCCGGTGATGTCCAGGCACGTCAGCAAACAGCACTGGCATTCCGGGTAGGCGGGCAGGTCACCCAGCGCTTTGTCGATGTGGGCGATCAGGTAAAAGTGGGGCAGGTCTTGGCGACCCTAGATGTGAAAGATGCTCAACTTCAATTAAATGCAGCACGTGCCCAGCTGGAAAGTGCTCAATCGGCCAGTAAAATTGCTCAGGATGAATTACAGCGTTTCAAGCAGCTGTTACCCACCAATGCCGTGAGCCGTTCGCAATATGATGCGATTGAAAACCAATATAAGGCAGCCGCGTCAAATCTGAAACAGGCCCAGTCTAATTATGATACGGCTAAAAATCAGACTGCTTATAACCAGCTCATTGCCAATAAAAGTGGGGTAATTACTGCACGTAATATCGAAATTGGTCAGGTCGTTGCAGCAGGGCAGGCGGCCTTTGAACTGGCGATAGCCGGTGAGCGTGAAGTCGTGATTGGGGTTCCTGAACAGGCGATTTCCGAAATTAAAACCGGTCAGCCGGCCTGGGTCACGTTATGGTCCAAACCGAATGAAAAATTCGCCGCCTTTGTTCGTGAGATTTCACCTGCAGCAGATCAATCGCGTACCTTCCGGGTGAAAGTGGCTTTACGCGAAGGTAATAGCCAGATCCAGCTCGGTCAGAGTGCCCGGGTGTTCTTCCAGAACAGTCAGGACAATATCCTTAGCGTTCCTTTATCCAGCGTTTCAGCGACCGATCAGCAGGCCTATGTGATGGTAGTCAAGCCGGATCATACCATCCGCAAAGTGCCGGTTCAGCTGGGTGCTTATGGCCGTGATTCTGTACCAGTTCTCAGTGGGTTAAAGGCTGATGATTATGTGGTGATTGGTGGGGTGCATCTGCTGCGTGACCAGCAAAAAATAAATCCGATTGACCGTGAAAACCGTAGTGTGAAAATTCAGGCAGGGAGTTAAACATGAACTTTAACCTGTCTGAATGGGCCTTAAAGAATAAAGGTCTGGTACTGTATTTCATGATCCTGCTCGGTTTGGTGGGCATCGTATCCTATTCCAAACTGTCACAAAGTGAGGATCCGCCGTTTACCTTTAAGGTGATGGTAATCCAGACCTACTGGCCGGGTGCAAGTGCTAAAGAAGTATCCTTACAGGTTACCGACCGGATTGAAAAAGAGTTGATGACTACCGGACAGTATGACCGGATCATGGCCTATTCCCGTCCGGGGGAATCCATGGTGACCTTTATTGCCAAGGATTCTTTGGCTTCCAAAGATGTCGCAGATGTCTGGTATAACGTCCGTAAGAAGATTAATGATATTCGCCATGAATTACCGCAAGGCGTACAAGGTCCATTCTTTAATGATGAGTTTGGTGATACCTTTGGCAACATCTATGTCATCAAGGGCAATGACTTCGATTATGCGACGCTTAAAGAATATGCCGACCGTTTACAGTTACAGTTGCAACGGGTCAAGGATGTCGCCAAAGTTGAACTGATCGGTCTGCAGGACCAGAAAATCTGGATCGAAATCTCCAACACCAAAGCTACCCAGCTCGGTATTCCGGTCACTGCCATTCAGCAGGCACTGCAGCAGCAAAATGCCATGACTCAGGCGGGCTTTTTTGAAACCGGTTCTGACCGGATTCAGGTGCGGGTCAGTGGTGCGCTGAATAATGTCGAAGAACTGCAGCAGCTACCTTTACTGGTGAATGGCAAGACCATCCAGCTTGGCGATGTGGCGGAGGTTTATCGTGGCTTTACCGATCCGGCCCAGCCACGGATGCGCTTTATGGGCGAAAATGGCATCGGTATTGCTGTATCGATGCGTAAAGGCGGTGACATTATTGCCTTGGGTAAAAATCTGGAACAGGAATTTGGCCGGTTGCAGAAAACTTTGCCTCTGGGGATGGATCTGCAAAAAGTCTCAGATCAGCCGGTAGCAGTGAAACGCAGTATTAATGAATTTATGAAAGTTCTGGCTGAGGCAGTGATTATTGTTCTCTTGGTCAGTTTTTTCTCACTCGGTTTCCGTACTGGTCTGGTGGTGGCGTTCTCGATTCCGCTGGTATTGGCGATGACCTTTGCCGGGATGCAACTGTTTGATGTCGGTCTGCATAAGATTTCTCTGGGTGCCCTGATTCTGGCACTTGGCCTGTTGGTGGATGACGCGATCATTGCTATTGAAATGATGGCAATCAAAATGGAGCAGGGCTTTAGCCGCTTACAGGCAGCCGGTCATGCCTGGCGGACGACTGCTTTTCCAATGCTGACTGGAACCCTGATTACTGCTGCCGGTTTCCTGCCGATTGCGACAGCAGCATCCAGTACTGGGGAATATACCCGCTCGATTTTCCAAGTGGTGACGCTGGCACTGTTAGTATCCTGGATTGCCGCAGTCCTGTTTGTACCTTATTTAGGTGACAAACTTCTGCCAGATTTCAATAAGGATCTGGTGCAGAGAGCGCCATGGTATCAACGTCTCTGGGCGCGCTTACGCAAACGCTCTGAACCGGAGCCGCTGGTGCATCATGCCGGTGAACATCATGATCCTTATCAAACCAAGTTCTATCAGGGCTTTCGCCGTTGGGTGAATATCTGTGTTACCTACCGTAAAACGGTCATCGCGGCGACTGTCGGGATTTTTGTGCTATCCATTTTGATGTTTAATCTGGTGCCAAAACAATTCTTCCCGCCATCGAACCGTGCCGAAATTCTAGTAGATCTGAAACTAGAGGAGGGCGCTTCATTAAAAGCGACTGAAGCGGCAGTGAAAAAAGTTGAAAACTTCCTGTCCAAACAGGAGGGGATTGATAACTATGTGGTCTATGTGGGTACCGGTTCACCGCGTTTCTATTTGCCATTAGACCAGCAATTGCCGCAAGCCAGCTTTGCCCAGTTTGTGGTATTGGCTTCATCACTTGAAGACCGCAATGAAATCCGTAAATCCTTAAGCGACCAGATTCGGGTGCTGTTACCAGAAGCCCGTACCCGCGTATCTCTGCTGGAAAATGGCCCACCCGTCGGCTATCCATTACAGTTCCGAGTATCGGGTGAAGACCTGGGATTAGTCCGTCAATGGGCACAGAAAGTTGCAGCAACGGTCGGAGATAATCCGAATACTACTAATGTGCATCTGGACTGGGGCGAGCCAAGTAAAGTGATTAAACTGGATATCGATCAGGATCGTGCCCGTCAGTTGGGAGTAAGCAGTAGCGATTTGGCCAATTTCCTGAATAGCTCAATTTCTGGAACTGCGATTGATCAGTACCGTGAGAAACGTGAGCTGATTGAGATCCGCTTACGGGGTGATCAGGCTGAACGTATCGATGTCGGTTCACTGAGTAGTCTGGCAGTACCGACCACGAATGGGAGTTCAGTTCCTCTGGCCCAGATTGCCAAGATCGAATATAGCTTTGAAGAAGGCCTGATCTGGCATCGGAATCGCTTGCCGACCATTACCGTAAGGGCTGATATCCGGACACAACTGCAACCGGCAACCGTGGTCAACGAGCTGAAAGATCAACTTGAGCAGCTCAGATCACAAATGCCAAGTGGCTATCTGATTGAAGTAGGCGGAACAGTCGAAGAGTCTGCGCGAGGTCAGAATTCAGTGAATGCGGGGATGCCATTATTTTTAGCGGTGGTGATGACTTTGCTGATGATCCAGCTTAGAAGTATTTCACGCGCCTTTATTGTCTTCCTGACGGCGCCATTGGGCATTATTGGCGTGGTCTTATTCCTGTTAATTTTCAATAAACCTTTTGGTTTTGTGGCCATGCTGGGTACGATTGCCTTATCAGGCATGATCATGCGTAACTCGTTGATTCTCATTGACCAGATTGAACAGGATATTCAGGCAGGTGAATCGCAATGGAATGCAATTATCAATGCCACAGTGCGCCGTTGCCGTCCGATTGTCCTGACTGCACTGGCTGCCGTTCTGGCCATGATTCCTTTATCCAGAAGCATTTTTTTCGGGCCAATGGCGGTTGCCATTATGGGAGGATTGATCGTTGCAACGCTATTAACGCTGTTTTTCCTGCCAGCCTTATATGCACAATGGTTTAAAGTGAAAAAAAGTTTAAATTCTGTTTAAATTTGTCATAATTTCAGGTGCGAAATATTGAAAATTTCAATATAGTAGTACCTGATTTTTTAATAATTCAAAAAAGACATACTGCTGCGGAACTCGCTTGTGCTGGGCCGCACACTAAGGTTGACTAAACATGACTCAAGACACACTCACCAAGATGCGACGCTCCGTGGCGATGGCTTATGTCTTCATGTTTTTTGCTTTGTTTACAGTGGTGAGCGGCATATTCGCCTACTGGTATGCACGTAAAATTACCCAGATTGATTATGCTGAAGTATGGCTGCAGGCGCAGGCACTCTGGATTATGCGCAATATTGTGATTTATTCAGTACTCGCGATTTTTGCTGCGCTCTGGTTTATTCCATTATTTTTCTTTGCTTGGGATAGCCAGCTTTGGGTAAAAGCTTGCACAGTCGCAGGTGTGGTATTCAGCTTTATTGCCATTATTTTCCTCATTAATGCCTGGTTCAAAGGCATCTTCAAATTTTCTCAAAACAAAGCCGTATTCTAAGCTTTCAATTTTTTTCAGAATTCCCCTTGTAAAGCTGGGTTTAACCCCAATTTTAGACCACAGTCAATATTAAATAGAATTCCGTGAGGAGCATCGCCAGACATGGCTAAACGTGATTATTATGAGGTTTTGGGCGTCTCTAAAACCGCTAGTGATGATGAAATTAAAAAAGCCTACCGTAAGTTGGCGATGAAATATCATCCAGACCGTAACCCGGACAATCCTGAAGCTGAAGAGAAGTTTAAAGAAGCTTCAGAAGCGTATGAAGTTCTGTCAGACAGCGAAAAACGCAGCATGTACGACCGTATGGGCCATCAAGCCTTTGAAGGTGGTATGGGCGGTGGTGCTGGCGGCTTCGGTGGTTTCAGTGCGGAAGATATTTTCAGCCAGTTTGGGGATATTTTCGGTGGAGCCTTTGGTGGGGGGGGGCGTGGCCAGCAACGTCAACGCCGTGGTTCAGACTTACGCTATGTGATGGAATTGACGCTTGAAGAAGCAGTCAAAGGCGTTAAGAAAACCATTACTTTTACTGCACCAGCACCATGTGACGCCTGTGATGGTAAAGGTTCTAAAAATCCGAACGATGTTGAAACCTGTCCAACCTGTCATGGTGCCGGCCAAGTACGTATGCAGCAAGGTTTCTTCTCGGTACAGCAAACCTGTAGTACCTGTCGTGGCCAGGGCAAGATCATTAAGAACCCATGTAATAAATGTCATGGATCAGGTGTATCTGACCGTCAGCAAACCCTAGAAGTTACTATCCCAGCCGGGGTGGACAATGGCGACCGCGTACGCTTGACTGGTAAAGGTGAAGCGATTCGTGATGGCCAATCAGGTGATCTATACGTTGAAGTCGTGGTACGTGAACACGAAATCTTCCAGCGTGACGGTGCAGATCTGTATATGGATGTGCCAATTTCAATTGCGGATGCAGCTTTGGGTAAAGAAGTTCAGATTCCGACATTAGATGGTCGTGTCAGCCTGAAAATTCCTGAAGGTACGCAAACCGGTAAACTGTTCCGCCTACGTGGTAAGGGCGTGAAACCAGTACGTTCAACCATGCAAGGTGATCTGCTTTGCCGTGTTGTTGTAGAAACACCAGTGAACCTGACTGCACGTCAACGTGAACTGTTGAAAGAGTTGCAAGCGACCATGGAAGATGAGGGCAGCCAGTCTTCTCCAAAGAAAAAATCTTTCTTTGATCGGTTGTTTGACTGATCTGGATAGATAAAAAAGGACGCTCAGGCGTCCTTTTTTATAGCTTAAATTCGGAAAAGATGTATAAGTTAGGGTCTGTTGACACTTACTGTTCATAATTAACCCTATAAAGGTAGCCATAAAAATATACAGGCTAAGGCAACAGAACTTTGATAATTTCTTTTGAGCTTGTCATATCGAGTAGCTATTCCTCTAAATTGCTTTAATCTACAAAACATATTTTCAACTAAATGCCTGA
>NZ_VPDK01000050.1:0-15229 GCF_013417725.1 Acinetobacter sp. YH12233 | reverse complement strand
CACCATTTGGAAGCTGAATAGGTAACTGGGAAACAGATGCGACACTACGGTCTTGCTCTCCAAGACGGATAACAAAATCAAAACGACGATCGCCTTCTAAAATCTCTCCCACGCTTTGTCCACCAATACTGGTTGCCACAAGGTCTTGAATTGAACGCACACTCAAACCATATTGTGCAGCCAAAGTTTTATTTACCTCGACATTCAGTAATGGCAAACCTGAGGTCTGCTCAACTTTCACGGCACTGCTACCCGATATTTGCTGAATGATTTTGGAGATTTTAGTCGCCTCAGTATTGAGGACATTCATATCATCACCGAAGATTTTCACACCAACATCACTACGCACACCTGAGATCAATTCATTAAATCGGAGTTCAATCGGTTGTGAAAATTCACTATTATTGCCTGGAATCGTGGCTAAATACGTCACCATACGGCCACGTAATTCATCTAAACTTTCTTTAGGATTTGGCCATTCTGAACGAGGCTTTAACATGATATAGCCATCTGAAATATTGGGTGGCATGACATCTGTTGCAACCTCGGCTGTACCCGTTCTGGCAAATACTGCCTTAATTTCAGGGAAACTCTTTAAAAGAAGTTTTTCAGTATTCTCCTGAATACGTAAAGACTCTTCCAAGCCTGTGCTTGGAGAACGTAATTGCTGTACCGCAAAATCACCTTCACTCAGCTGTGGTGCAAATTCACTGCCGAGTTTGGTACTGATAAATCCCGTAATCACTAATACACACAGTGCAAAAGTCAGCACAACTGCTTTGTATTGATACGAAATATCAAGAGTTTGCTGATATTTAGCTTTTAGCCATAACATCCAACGACTTTCTTTTTCTTGAATATCGCCTTTGACCCACAATGCCACAGCAGCAGGCACAAAGGTGATCGATAAAATAATGGCTGCAACAAGGGCGAGTACCACTGTCAATGCCATCGGATGGAACATTTTTGCTTCCACACCACTTAAAGCAAAAATCGGCAAATACACCACCAAAATAATAAGCTGACCAAAAATAAGAGGACGACGTGCTTGGCGGGCAGCCAGAAAAACTTCCTTAAAGCGTTCACTTTGTGTGAGAGGTCGTTTTAACAGTTGCTGTGTATGGGCTAAACGCCGGATACAGTTTTCGACAATCACCACAGCACCATCGACAATGATGCCGAAATCGAGTGCACCTAAACTCATCAGATTGGCACTGATATTTTTCTGTGCCATCCCGGTTAAGGTAAACAGCATAGAGAGTGGAATGACACAGGCAGTAATCAAGGCAGCACGGATATTCCCTAAAAACAGGAACAGAATGATGATGACCAGGATTGCTCCCTCTACCAAGTTTTTCTGAACGGTTTTAATCGCCTTCTCAACCAAGGTAGTACGGTCGTACACCGTTTCAATCACTACCCCTTTAGGCAAACTATTCTGAATATCTTGAAGCTTGGCATCCACAGCTTTAGAAACAGTCCGGCTATTTCCACCCATCGCCATCATGGCAATCCCTAAAACGGTTTCTTTGCCGTTATAGGTTGCCCCACCGGTTCTTAAATCATGCCCAATAGAGACTTGCGCAATATCACCAACCCGAATTGGGCTGCCATTTGGGCTACCCAGCATGGTGTTCTCAATATCAGAAAGCCCATTGAATGTACCCGGTACACGTACCGTCAATTGCTGACCATTGTCTTCAATATAACCTGCACCTCGGTTCTCATTATTTTGCGCTAAAGCCTGTTGCAGTTGTTCTAATGAGATATTCAGTTGCTGCATCCGGTTTAAATCGGGAGAGACCACATAGGTTTTTTCAAAACCACCAATACTGTTGACCTCTGCAACTCCCTTAACACGTTGCAGTTGAGGACGCACAATCCAGTCCTGAATCTCACGCAAATCCATCGGCGTGTATGCAGTTCCATCCGGCTTTTTCGCATTCGGATCTGCCTTCAGTACCCATTGATAAATCTCACCGAGACCCGTAGAAACGGGGGACATCGTCGGTGCGATTTGTGCAGGCAACTCAGATTGCGCCTCCTGTATCCGTTGGTTAATCTGCTGACGGGCCCAATAAATATCAGTCCCATCTTTAAAGACAATGGTGACTTGAGAGAGTCCATAACGGGATATGGAACGGGTAAGCTCCAGATCCGGAATGCCAGCCATGGCATTTTCAATGGGATAGGTAATCCGCTGTTCGACTTCAAGCGCAGTAAAACCCTTGGCTTGAGTATTAATCTGGACTTGGGTATTGGTAATATCGGGTACAGCATCAATCGGGAGTTTCTGATAGCTATACACCCCGACCGCAATCCAGGTACAGACAAAGAGCAACACCCAAATCGCATTTTGTATGGAAAACTGAATGATTCGTTCGAATAAACCTTCTGGTTTTGGCAGATCAGAATTAATGTTCATGGCCTGCCTCGTCTTTTTCTAATTCAGATTTCAACAAGAAACTGCCTTGAGCGATATACTTCTGCCCTTCAGTCAGCCCAGAAATCACTTCAAGCCATTGTCCATCACTTGAAGCCTGCCCCAATTGCACTTTCTGTGCTTTTAAGTGGACTTGACCTTTTTGTTCTGAATCTACGATGAAAATACTGTCTTCACCTTCAATACTTTGCAGCGCAGACTTTTGAATCCGAAGGGCTGATTTTGCTGTAGCTTCCGGAATCAACACTCTCACTAACACATTAGAACGCAACTCAGTAGCTTGCGCATCGAGTTTTGCGCGCACCACCAGACGCCCTGTTTGTACATCTGCCTGAGAGGTTAAGCTTTGTACAGTAGCTTTATAGATTTGATCTGAATCATTCACTTTAAAGTCAATTTTTTGCCCGGCTTGCAGTTGACCTGAGAATTGATTCGGCAAATTAAACTCAAGCCATAAATCTTTCAGCTGTTCAATGACAAAGAGCTGATTAGCCAGTTGCACATTTTCACCGACCACAATATCTTTTTGACTGATCACCCCAGAGATCGGTGCTTTAATCAGAAAACGCCCATTGTTATTGCCACTTGCACCTAATGCATTTAAACGTGCTTGTGAGGACTGGACAGTAATCTGCGCTTGACGGTAGGCATTTTCGGCACGCTGGTAATCCTGTTTGGCAGAAATCCCCTGTGACCAGAGTTGCTGTTCGCGCTGGTAATCTTTACGGGCCAAATCCAGATTCACCTGTGCCATACGCAGATTTGCCTGTTGGTCGATCAGTTCAGGCACGATTAGTACAGCCAGCGTTTGTCCTTTTTGCACGCTCTGTCCTAAAGCCACATTGACCTGCTCGACATGACCACTAAAATTAGGCGATATATGCGCTTGTTGATCGGTATTCACCACCAATTTACCTGGCAGGGTTGTCAGCTTTTCAACCAATCCTGTGGATGCAACAGCAACTTTTAAACCTTGTTCAACCATTTGTTGGCTGGTCAGTTGTATTTCGCCTTCTTCAGCATGTCCTTCTTCAGAACTATCTTCATCAGAATGTTCGGCATTTCCCTCATCATGACCATGCCCCTCAGATTCAGTTTTTTTTGAACTTAACCAAATAACCAGACTGACCAAGACCGTAATCAGAATCAAAATTGCAATCATGAGAGACTGGGATATTTTTCCGTTTTGCTTGGCGTTCATTTTATCGTGCTCCCCCATTGATTAAATTTTGCGATGCTTCGACTGCCTTTTTATTCAGTTGTGTATAGGCATCCGAACGGCTAATTTCTTCATAACTTGTGCCAATACTGAGTGCCTCAGCTGCGAGGGCAGTTTGCCAAGCTTGACGTAGAATTTGTAATTGACCCAATCGAAGATTCTGCAGTTGGGTGGTTGCTTGCTGAACGTCGGTAATGGACAGTTTCCCTGCCTGAAACCCTTGTAAAGTACGGCTCTGAACTTTGGTCGCCAAAGTAACTTGTGCTGTTGTGGCATCGAACTGGCTACGTAAACCTTTGAGCTGATGCATGCTGTTGGCAATATTGAGTATTTGTTGCTTCAGCTCACGCTGCTGCTGTTGGTTCAGCAATATTTGCTGTTGCTGGACCATCGGGATCGCATATTGCTGGCGGTTGAAAATATTCAGTGGAATAGCCACGCCGATTGCCAAAGTCGTATCGTTGCTTTCATTAGGGGTTTTGCTACGTTTCATGCCTACATTTAAAGTCGGATTGGGACGTGCCTGAATTCTTAAATTTTCAATTTGATGATCCGATTGCTGAATGTTCAAGGCATAGAATTTTTCTAGCCACCCTTCAGCAATATACCGTTGCACAGTTTGGAGACTTTGCTCTGGCCAAGGGATAGCGGTTTTATTCAATTGAAGATGTGAAGATGTTTCTCCCCCCCACAAATTAGACAGCTGACGACCGGCAGCTTGTTTATTCAGCATCGCTTGCTGATAAAGTCGTTGGATTTCTAGCGCTTCAATTTGGGTACGCTCAAAATCAACCAGGGCAATACTGCCTGCCTGATAGCGTTTCTGGGCACTGTCCAGATTGGCTTTACTTGTTTTTAACTGTACTGAATAAGCAGACTGCTCAACCTCAGCAAGTGCAAATTGCGACCATGCAAATTTAACAATCAGTTGGCTTTGTGCCTTCCATAATTGCTGTTGCAATTGGATTTGTTGATTCGAGGTATTGGCAATCACCCGGTTCAGCTTACGCTGACCAAATAGATCTAGAGGTTGACTAACGCCAACATTGAATTCCTGTTCTTGACCTGAGCCAAAGCCAGACTGTTCTAAACTTATACTTGGATTCTGCCATAACCGACTTTGCTGAATATTCAATTCAGATATTTGCTGAACTTGTTGCCACAGCTTGTCTTGAGTCTGGTAACTTTGTACTTTTGCTAAAGCGGATTCAAAGCTGGTAACGTTTTCAGCATAGCTATATTGCATAGCCGCTGCACATATACAAGCAACCAAGCTATGACGCAAGAGTATAATTGATTGTGAAGACATGATTTTTCCCACTTATTTAAATAATAAAAGTGGTGGGAATGTTTTAGGCTACCCCACCATGAGCGGGGAAAATTCGGGAGGTGGGCTTTGTTGAAACAGGTCAGGAGCCTGATAGCTGTTTTTCCAATGAAATTGTGGATTCACTTTAACTTCAGAGCTTGGATGAAACACATCTACTTTTTCATTTTGTACAATCAAATGCGTCATCGATGGTAGATGATCTTGATGATCTTCACCGATTTCTAAATCGCTACTGAATGTTTTTATGTTTTCTGACTGTCCATTATGATCGTGTTGACGACTATCGCTGGCACACAAGGTATTTTGGTGATGACCAAAATGATAACTCTGCTGTGATTGAGGCTGTTGTTCATGGACACAAAAGGCCGCCGCCACATTCCAAAAGCTTTGGAACATGAACAATCCAACCAAGACTGTAATCCATGTAGTAGAACGCATCATCATAACAATCGAAAAATTTGTACCAAGTATAAGGCTTAGAGCCACTCCAAGGTCAAGCTTAATAAATTAAATTAAACATTCAATGAACACTGAATAGCCGGCACTTTTGCAAATTTACCTTGTCTCTATAAGCTCACATCAATTTCAGGTAAGAATAACAATAGATAGTGAACCGTACCGGGTTTGTCGGAGACTTTTTATTTAAGTTAGGCCACCGGTAATCCTCCCATAAATAACCGAAGTTAAAAGTAGAGGTACACATAAGTTAAAATTTTATAGAATTGCTTGAGTTCAAAATCTCTAATTAGCATGTATTGAAAACATGAATATTTATCTAAAAAGAGAACTATTTAACATCATGGCTGTTATACGCAATAAAAAAACCTGGGCACCAACCCAGGTCTAAAATTTAAAAAACAGATAAATATCAGTGCAATAAACTCATTTTTCTAATTTCGCATAACGTGTATTATGTTAATTTTAGAGAAACTACTAAATTATATTGGGTTGTAAATATTTGAAATTCCGTTAAGATATTTTGGATTAAATTCTATTCCTAGATAGCATTCGTGTTGACTCATCTCTCCAAAAAACTTTGGTTTTGTTTTCTTATGGTTTTTGCCATAGGATGGAGTAGTGTGTCTGTTGCATCAGTAAAGATAATGCATATCAATATGCAAACTGAAATGAGCCAAGATCATTGTTTAGATCAAGCACAGCAAGTCACTCAACATGGTATTAATCACGAAGTACAGACGAATACCGATTGCCATAATCATTTAGCTCTTAATCAGAATATAGATCACAAAAAGTGTCAGGAATGTTCTAGCTTATCCTGCCAGACACAGATCTCATGTCTTCATTCTTTGCAAAGCTCGCTAGATCCCCTAGATACCTTCTATTCTATAGATCAGCCTAATTTTTATTACCCCAACCAATATCTAAATGGGTATTGGCAAGAAATTTCACGTCCTCCTAAAACTTAACCATTTTTTTTAAAATTTATTTATTTTTCAAAAATTAAGGTTAAGTTATGTCTCATAAAATTAGTTCGTACCTATTAGCAGGTATTTGTTTTGCATCGTCGCCTTTGGTTTTTGCCGAAGTGCGTGAATATCAGCTTGTTATTGATGAAGCAGTGGTCAGCCCAACTGGAAAGCCTGTAAAGCGCATTACCGTAAATGGTCAATTTCCTGCGCCTTTGCTTGAGTTTGAAGAGGGTGATGAAGCCATCATTCGCGTGAAAAATAATTTAAAAAACCAAGATTCTTCTATTCATTGGCACGGACTGTTGTTGCCGGGCATTATGGATGGTGTACCGGGATTTAATGGTTTTAACGGTATTAAGCCTCAAAGCGAGTATGTTTATAAATTCAAGATTCGCCAAAGCGGGACTTATTGGTATCACGCTCATTCTAAAGGACAGGAACAGGACGGCTTATATGGTTCTTTTGTGATTTATCCAAAAGGTAAAACACCATTGGCAGCACATGAAAAAGCTGAACGTGACTATGTGGTGATGTTGTCAGATTTTCATGAAAAAACCAGTGATCAAATTCAGAAAGATCTTAAAATTTCAGCTGAATATTATCAAGATCAGCGTGAAACCTTGGGTGATGTTTGGAAGCAGGTTAAACGTGATGGCATAAAAGCGACATGGTCTGACCGCAAAATGTGGAATCAGATGCGTATGCTAAAAACCGACATGTCGGATGTTACAGGTTATACCTTCCTCATTAATGGCAAAACACCTGAACAAAATTGGACAGGAATGTTTAAACCGAATGAAAAAATTCGCCTACGTTTTGTGAATGCATCTGCGATGTCTTTCTACGATGTCCGTATTCCTAACTTGAAAATGACTGTGGTCAGTGCTGATGGTCAGCCTGTAAAACCTGTTGCTGTGGATGAGTTTCGTATTGGCACAGCTGAAACTTATGATGTGATTGTGGAGCCAAAAGGCGGACATTATCAAATTGAAGCTGAGTCAATTGACCGTTCAGGCTATGCGATTGGTACACTGCACAATGAACTAAATCCTATGACACATGGCATTCATATGCCTGCACCACGTCCACGCTCACTTTTGACCATGGAAGATATGGGACATGGTGGTGGTGATCATGCAGGAATGGATCATTCGAAAATGAACCACGGCAATATGCAAGGCATGGATCACTCGAAAATGGATCATTCAAAAATGAACCATGGCGATATGCAAGGCATGGATCACTCGAAAATGGATCATTCAAAAATGAACCATGGCGATATGCAAGGCATGGATCACTCGAAAATGGATCATTCAAAAATGAACCATGGCGATATGCAAGGCATGGATCACTCGAAAATGGATCATTCACAGCATGGCACAGCAAAACCACAAGAAAATGATCAAGTGGTTTATGGTTGGGCAAATGCATCTACACCTGCGGGCAATAAAGCCTTGCAATATAGTGATTTAAAATCTTTAGAACCGCAAAAAGATACTCGTGAAGCTAGCAGTGAATTAGTAGTGCGTTTGGGCGGTACTATGGAGCGTTATATTTGGACGATTAACGGTAAAAAATTCAGCGATGCTGAGCCATTAAAAGTGAAGTATGGCGAGCGTATCCGTATCAAATTTATTAATGACAGTATGATGGCGCACCCCATGCATTTACATGGCATGTTTATGCAGTTGGAGAATGGTCAAGAGTCGGTAGATATGCCGAATAAACACACATTGATTGTACCACCGGGTAAAACAGTCACTGCTTTATTAACTGCGGATGAGTTGGGCGAATGGGCAATCCATTGTCATTTGTTGTATCACATGAGTGCAGGAATGATGAACAAGTTGATCGTGGCAAATGTTAGCGATGAACAAGTGTCTACAACGCCAATTCAAGGTACAAATTCGACTCAAACTCACCAAGTAACTGAGCAAAAAGGAGCTGGACATGCACATCACTAATTTTGTATTTAAAGCGTTTTTTTCTGTTGCGGTATTGAGTTTAACAAGCTTAAGTTTGGCGCACGAAGGGCATCATTCAACTGCTCAGACTGATGGAAAAAATGTACCATCAATGAATCATCAAGCGATGTCTGAGATGGATCATTCACAGCATTCTCCACAAGAGCATGCACAACACATGCAGATGATGGGGAAAATGAATCATGCTGCACATTCAGCACCGATGAACCATCAACATGCAGGTCATCAGCCAATGCATCACAAATCAACAGAGAAACAGCAAGATCAAAAAGTACAGAAAGGAGATCAACATGCGCACCATTAATCTTTTTTCTAAAACTGTTTTAGCAAGCTCTTTGTTGATGGTCAGTGCAGTGAGTTTGGCACATAATGGTGAAGATCATAGTGCGCCTGAAAAAATGACAGTTGCTACATCTTCTAGTCAAAATCAGCCGATGCAAATGGATCGCTCTCAAATGAACCATAGCCAAATGAATCAGGCACAACATCAGGCAACATCTACGGTTAATCATTTACATCATGTACCAGATGCGAATGCTCAGCAGAGTTCGCATTATGATCATCGCTCAGAACACGGTGCGCAAATTTATGCGATTACGACAGTGGACAATAAGTGGCTTGTCAATGAAGATGGCACAGGTGATTTAAAGTCAGAGTTTGAAACCCGTATTGGCACAGATGAAAATAAGCTTTTTATTAAAATTCATGCCGATAAAGAAGAATCGCATGATGCACATTATGATGCCAAACTTTTATATAGCCGTATGATTTCAGACTTTTGGGATGCACAGATTGGTGCACGTTATCGTAGTGAAAAAGTTGAACTCAATGATCATCGCAAAGACACCGAAGAAAATGTTGATGCGGTGATTGGCTTACATGGTATGGCGCCATATTTCTTTGAAACTGATGCTTATCTCTATGCGGGAGAAGACAATTATGCGGGCTTTAGCCTAGAAACGGAACGTGATTTTCTGATTACGCAAAAGTTGATTATTCAACCTTATTTAGAGTTGGATGCTATCTTTAGTGATGACTCTAAATATGCGAAAAAAACTGGTTTAAGCAGTGCAACCGCAGGGTTTGAAACTCGCTATGAAATCAGTAAAAAGATCATGCCTTATATCGACATTGCCTATGAGTATTCAAAAGGTAATGATGAAACGTCGTGGCAAATAGAATCAAACTCTGAGAAAGGTTGGTTATATGGAGCTGGTGTTAGATTTAGATTTTAATTAATTTAATGATTACTAAATAGCTTTATTTAAATAAAACTCTAGCTTAATGTGGCCGGAAGCAAAATGTTAACTTATTTTGCTTCCTTCCATTTAACATAATGGCTGTTATGCGAAGTCGACTTGTAATGCAATTTGCATTACAATATTCCTAGTACATTAAATACTTGGGAAATATGATGGCTACTGTTAACTTCAGGATCGATGAAGCCCTTAAAGAAAAATCTTATTCAATCCTTAAAGAGCAAGGTATTGCACCTACTGATTTCTTCACTAGTATTCTTGAGTATGTTGCTACGACTGGGAAACTGCCTGTCAAAAAAGCTTTGCTTTCGGAAGAAGATGAAGAATTATTAGCTCTTGTCCGTAAGCGCATTAATGATCCTAAAGAGATGTTTGAGGAAGTCACATTAGATGACTTATAAGCTTTTACGTCACAAGGACTTTACAGCAGAATGGGAAAACTCCCTGTTGCTATACGAGATCAATTTAAAAAGAAACTAGCCAAAGTCATAGAGCAGCCACATATTCCAAAGAATATGCTTAGAGGCGATCTTGCAGGTTGCTATAAAATCAAATTATTAAAAGCTGGTGTCCGACTTGTCTATCAAGTTAAAGATGATCAGGTAGTTATCCTGCTCATTACCGTCGGAAAACGAGCTGATAGCATAGTTTATGACGAAGCGAAAAAGCGAATTAAAGACTAAAAATGGGAGCTTAAAGCTCCCATTTTTGGCTTCGTATAAGGTGTATTATGTTAATTTTAGGAAAGGCTCTAGACTAGCAGAATGATTATGTTAGTCTAGAGCATATAATTAACATTATTGAAGTATTTTACATGGCAATTTTTCGACATTCTTCTGCACACTGACGGCAAGCCTCAGCACATTTTTTACAATGATCATGTGAATGTTTTTCACACTCTTCCGCACAATATTCACAGATCTTAGCACAAAGCTCACAAATCTCTTTGAGGAAAGGTGAGTTATGTTGTTGCATACGCACACATAACTGACAAATATCTGCACATTCTAGACAACGTTGAATACATTCACGCATCATCTCTAAATCTTTTTCTTTTAAACAAGAAGTTGCACATTCAGTACAAATAAGTGAACAGTTTGTACATGCAGAAATACACTTTGAAAATTCCGTATTAATCATTTTTTACTCTCAACTTATATAATCAAAGAAATAATTAAAACATAATTTTTTTCTACTAATTATTTTAAATTATTAGTAAATGTAATACATAATGTTAATTTATATGAATAATGTTAATTTTAACTAAATCTTATTTATATTCCAAATTATTAAAAAACAGTTTTTAATTAGGATAGATGATCAAGTATCAAAAGCAGCTATTCTTAAAATAACTGCAATAATTTTATCACTTTAAAAATAGATTTTCCCTCTATTTAACATAATGGCGGTTATACGAAGTACACTTGTATATTAATATAAATATCAATCACTTGAAAATTTAGCCATGACTAAGAAAAAGCAAAAAATCGGCTTTTGTAATAAGTTGGTGAGTTTTTAAGCAGATCTGTAATATTTTGCCAGTAAATTTGATTAAAAAACGATCAATTTGGCAATCAGTGCCCATTTCATCGGCTTTCAGGATCCGAAACTATCCCCAATGGCTGTGGATAAAATTTAGGCTATTTTGTACGCCCTGGCGCACAACAATCTCGGCTCTTTGCGGCTACCAGGAACAGTGGAATTTTCCTATGATGAACTCATCAGGAACAGGAAGTTCCAAACAACAAGAATAAGAAAGATCGCACCAGGAGCGTGAGGTAAGACAGGAGTCATACCTAGCAACCCAATATGAGAAACCCCGGCAGGATGCTGGGGTTTTTTATTGTCTGCATTTAAGGTCTAATCAGTCTTAGCCAATTCATTTTGGTTGATAAGTTTAATCAGCGCATTTTGAACAAACTCATCAAGTTCAATCCCTTTTTCTTTTATGATGGTTTCTATCTTTGCTAGCGTTTCACTTTCTAATTCGAACTCGATTTCTGCTGATGTTTCCATGAGTAAATCATAGTTATTTTCGACTATCTTTTTAAAGGTTTCTTCTAGATCTTTTGTTGATGGAATATTGAAAGATAAGCGTAATGAGCTATTGATAATTTCAATATGGGTATACCCTAAATATTCAGTACTTTTTCCCACAAATCCTAAGTGCTTCATAAAAAACCTTAAATAAATATAGTAGAGAGCTGTCTAAATTAAGCCAGACTCTCTTTTACAAATTTTGGATCAACAATAAATAATCGAATAAGGGATGTTGCTGCTCCTGATGGTCTTCTCGCACCTTGTTCCCATGATTCAAGAGTACGTCTTGATACGCCAAGAATCTTAGCAAACTGATCTTGTGTTAGTTGAGCCTTTCTACGAGCTAACGCTACATCTGTCTCAGTGATTACGGTTCTTTTCGCTGCATTACTAGTAAGCATATCGTCGATGCCTTGTAATATTTCAGCTTCAATATCCCTAGTTGCTTCAAAAGCCTCAAGTTCTTTTTCAGTCATTAAACGAGTCATTTAGTTTCTCCACTAATGCTTGAAGAGTCTTCTTACTAAGCTGTACAGTTTGCTTTTTACTGTACAAGGTTAATAACCAAATCTCTCCATTTGCTAAACGATTAAAGTAGATGACTCTGACACCACCACTTTTACCTCTACCACCGCTAGTCCATCTAATCTTACGAATACCACCTGCATTAGGCTCTACATCTCCTGCTTCAGGATTTAATGCTAAGAATGTTTTGAATTCCTCATATTCTTCCTGAGTCCAATAAACAAGACAGTATTTAGTAAATAATGGAGTCTCACATATTGTATACATTGATTGCATTCATACTACCTTGTAGTAGTTTATTTTATACTACTTTGTGGTATTTTTAAATGATAATTCTTAGTTCTCAGGATTAAATGCCTATTTAAGTGATGTGCTGAAAAGGTTGCCGACACATAAAGTGACTCAGATTGAAGAATTGCTACCACACCGCTGGAAACCTGAACCGAATTAAAAAATAGGCATGGGGTTCAGCGGACGCTTACGTTCAATTCGTATAACCACCATTATGTTAAATAGAATCAAAAAACCTCCAATAAAATCGTTATAGTATTATTATTTATTGAGTAGATAAGAGAATTAAATTAGTGAAATACTCAAATGAACAAATAGTAAAAGCACTCTTACTTGCTCCTTTACCTTTACTTTTTTTAACAACAGTCCTGTTTATCGCAGTGAATCACGAATACAGCCTATACTCGATTTTCGTAGTTCTTGTAGGACACGGTCTTATTTACTTGGCTTATTGTATTTTGACTGTGCCTTTTAGCTACATATTCTCAATTCTTTTAAATCGTTATAACAGTCTTAATTTATTAACCATCTGTATTACCTCTCTAATTATTGCTACTCCATTTTTTATTCTTTTAGGATGGGGGCATACTGGAAAGATTGCTGAAGATTGGTGGAAGATGTATACCAATACATGGGCTAGCTTTCTGGCTCTATTTCCTGGCTTATGTTATTGGCTGTTTTTAATTAACTTAAAAGATAAAGAATAGTTATGAAAAAAATATTATATTTTAATTTTTTAGCGATTATTTTGACTTACGTATCTTTGCTTTATCAAAAAAATATATTAGTTGCTCGCATAGTTGTAGATAAGCTTGAAAAAGTTAAAGTCATAGCTGGGGGATTTCCTCTCCAGTTCCTTATAGATGGTGAAACCTCTCCAGTCGGAAGTATAAGTATCAATCCTTTATTTATTTTCATCGGCATGGATCAATTTGTTTTTCTCAATTTTTTTATTGATTATTTATTTTGGATAAGTATTTTATTTGCTTTTTCTATGATTGTGAAAAAGTACAGAATTGTATAGATCTTCTAAAATTAACATAATACACGTTATACGAAGCCAAAAATGGGGGCATGCAGCTCCCATTTTTAGTCTTTTATCCGCTTTTTTGCTTCATCATAAACAATGCTATCAGCTCGTTTTCCAACGGTAATTAGCAAAATAACTACCTGATCATCTTTGACCTGGTAAACAAGTCGGACACCAGCTTTTAATAATTTTATTTTATAGCAGCCTGCAAGATCACCTTTAAGCATATTCTTTGGAATATGTGGTTGCTCTATTACCTTAGCTAATTTTTTCTTGAATTGATCTCGTATAGCACTAGGAAGCTTTTCCCATTCTGCAGTGAAGTCCTTATGACGTAAAAGCTTATAAGTCATCTAATGTGACTTCCTCGAACATCTCTTTAGGATCATTAACACGTTTGCGAACAAGAGCTAATAAATCAGCATCTTCCTCTGAGAGTAAAGCTTTTTGTACTGGAAGCTTTCCAGTCGTAGCAATATATTCAAGAATATTAGTAAAGAACTCAGTAGGTGCAATTCCTTGTTCTTTTAGGATGGAATAAGACTTTTCTTTAAGGGCTTCATCGACCCTGAAATTAACAGTAGCCATCATTTTCCCATTTATTGAATGCATGAGAATATTGTAATGCAATATGCATTACAAAGATAGTTCGTATAACAACCACTATGTTAAATGGATAGTTGTTTAGTGGGAAAATCAAGTTTTTGAAATTTCAAATTGAAGTTTTTTCGTTCAATTAGTAATTGTAATTTATATTCTATTGAATAACTATTTCATAACTTTTCCTATCATATTTGGCTGCATACGTAGCTACTTCTTGATTAATCTTTTTATGATTTTTATCTAAATATGAAAAGATTATTGAATCCTCATTGTGCCGCTCGTAATTGATGGCGTATTTATATTCTGAATAAGGATAAAGAGTACCTAAGCTATAAGTTTTTTGAGCACTAATATAAGTTACTTTAAGGTCTGTAATTGGATAATCAGTCTGATTTTTAATAAAAATATATCCATCCTTTTCAAATGGCTGGCATCCTATAAGTAGAACTAATGTAAGACAGTAAAATAGGCTATTCTTCATTTTGGTAGTTCTTCAATTGGTCTTATGAGTCGATTAATAACTATAACTTTTGAGGTATCACAGCTATGATCTACTTCAGTTATCCAAGAATAATTATTTTTTTCTAGAGGATAGGATTCTCCGCCTCCATATGCTGCTTTATCACCTAAAAAATAAGTATCCGAATCTACTTTTAGGCTCTTAGTTTCCGTATCCCAATCTAGAGTTTTTGTAGCAAAAATTGGCAGAACTTTAGAGCCATCAGCATGTTCTAGGTATAGGCATTTACCTTCCCTAATAAGCTTAGCCTCACTATAACTTGCATTATCTGCTCCCCCCGTATATTGAATACGTGGAACAACTATATTTGATTCAATTTTTTCTGTAACTGGACTGCAGGCTGCAAGTAAACTTAATAAAATAAATTCTAATCTTTTCATATTAAAGGAATTTTTTGAGAGAGTAATAGAGAAATTAAAGCAAATTAGTAAGCGTCCGCTGAACACACCTTCTGAATTCATCCTATAAGCCTTAATTTAGTCCCCACTTAGAAACAAGTGGGGACTTAAATTTATGACTACAAATCATCAGACATCCATCGCATCTCTTGCGAA